>JACPHL010000316.1 GCA_016188625.1 Candidatus Rokuibacteriota bacterium
CCCGCGCCCGGAGCGGACCGCCCAATCCGCGAGCCGAAGGTCCAGAACGCACGAGCGCACAGCGTTACTCACACGGCCCCCTAGGCGAACTCGGCCACCCGCTGGGGGAGAACCTCGCCCTTGAAGATCCAGACCTTGACGCCGATCGTGCCGTAGGTGGTGTGGGAGGTCGCCCTCCCGTAGTCGATGTCGGCCCTGAGGGTCTGCAGCGGCACCCGCCCGTCCCGGTACCACTCCCGGCGGGCGATCTCCGCCCCGGCCAGGCGGCCGGCGCAGGCGATCTTGATCCCCTCCGCCCCCAGGCGCAGCGAGCTCTGCACGGCCTTCTTCATGGCCCGGCGGAAGGCCACCCGCTTCTGGAGCTGGAGGGCGACGTTCTCCGCCACCAGCTGGGCGTCCAGCTCGGGGTGGATGACCTCCTCGATGTTGAGGTAGATCTCCTTCCCGGTCCGGGCCTGGAGCTCGTTCTTCAGCTTCTCCACCTCCGAGCCCTTCCGGCCGATGATGATCCCCGGCCGGGCGGTGTAGATGGTGATCCGGGCCCGGTTGGCCGAGCGCTCGATGTCGATCCGGGAGATCCCGGCGTGGAAAACGGCCTCCTTGATGTACCGCCGGATCTTGACGTCCTCGTGCAGGAGGGCCGCATAGCCCTTGCCCGCGAACCACCGCGAGCTCCAGGTGCGCGTGCTCCCCAACCGGAACCCGACCGGGTGGACCTTCTGTCCCATGCCTACCTCGCTTCCTCCTGGTCCGAGAGGACGATGGTGATGTGGCTCGTTCGGTGCCGGATCCAGTAGGCCCGCCCCATGGCCCGCGGTTGGATCCGCTTCATCGCGGGCCCGCCGTCCACCACGGCCCGGACGACCCGGAGGTCCTCGAAGCTCCGGACCTGGTGGTTGTGCTCCGCGTTGGCGATGGCCGAGCGCAGGACCTTCTCCACCAGCCGGGCGGCCGCCCGCCGGGTGTACTGGAGGATGGAGAGGGCCTCCCCCACCGACTTGCCGCGCACCAGATCCGCGACCAGGCGGGCCTTGGTGGGCGAGACCCTGATGAACTTCGCGACCGCCTTCGTCTCCATGCCTCGTCTACTTGAGCGCGGTCGAGCGCTCGGTGTGCGAGCCGTGGGCCCGGAAGGTCCGGGTGGGGGCGAACTCCCCGAGCTTGTGGCCGACCATGTTCTCCGTGATGTAGACGGGGATGAACTTCTTGCCGTTATGGACGGCCAGGGTGTGCCCCACGAATTCGGGCACGACGGTGGAGCGTCTGGACCAGGTTTTGATCACCTTCTTCTGGCGACTCTGGTTCAGCTCCTCGACCCTGGTCGCGAGCGTGGCGTCCACGAACGGTCCCTTCTTCAGCGAGCGTCCCACCGAGCCTCCCTCCTACCTCTTCTTCCGCCGCGAGATGATCTCCCGATCGGACGGCTTGCGGCGCCGGGTCTTGTACCCCTTGGTCGGCTTGCCCCACGGGGTCATGGGGTGGTTCCCCTTCCCCCGGCCCTCGCCCCCCCCCATGGGGTGGTCCACCGGGTTCATGGCGACCCCCCGCACCGTGGGCCTGATCCCGAGCCAGCGCGAGCGCCCGGCCTTGCCGACGGAGATGTTCTCGTGGTCCAGGTTGCCGACCTGCCCCACGGTGGCCATGCAGTCGAGCCGGATCAGCCGGATCTCCCCGGAGGGGAGCTTCATGTGCGCCCGCTCCCCCTCCTTGGCCACCAGCTGGGCGGCCGTCCCCGCGCTCCGGCAGAGCTGGCCGCCCTTGCCGGGCTGGAGCTCGAGGTTGTGCACCGTCGTCCCCACCGGGATGTGCCGGAGGGGGAGCGCGTTGCCGGGCAGGATGTCGGCCGAGGGCCCCGCCGTGACCGTGTCCCCGACCTTGAGTCCCAGCGGGGCGAGGATGTAGCGCTTCTCCCCGTCCCGGTAGTGGAGGAGGGCGATGCGGGCCGAGCGGTTGGGGTCGTACTCGACGGTGGCCACCTTGGCCTCGATCCCCCACTTGTCCCGCCGGAAGTCGATGAGGCGGAGGCGCCGCTTGTGCCCTCCTCCCTGGTGGCGGACGGTGATCCGCCCCTGGGCGTTCCGCCCCCCGGTCCGCCGTCGGGGGATCACCAGCCGCTTCTCGGGGCGGCGCTTGGTGATCTCCTCGAAGGTCGGCACCGTCATGAAGCGGCGGGCCGGCGAGGTCGGCTTCAGGATCTTCAGCCCCATCGTCCTTCCCTTGTCTCTACCCTTCTCCGTCCCCTGTCCGACCGGATCGCCTGGTCCGCTTCCCGGTGGGGGGAGTAATGAGGGAGGTGACAACCCCCCTCATAGCTTAGGCGCCTTCGAAGAGCTCGATCTTCTGCCCCGGGGCCAGGCTGACGACGGCCTTCTTCCAGGACGACTGGCGCCCGCGGAAGCGGCCCATCCGCTTGACCTTCCCGAAGACCCGCTGCGTCCGGACCCCGGTGACCCTGACCCGGAAGATCGCCTCGACCGCCTGCCGGATCTCGACCTTGTTGGCGTCCATGGCCACCTGGAAGCAGACCTGGTTGTGGTCCTCCTTGAGGGCGGTGCTCTTCTCGGTGACCAGGGGGCGGAGCACGACCTGCCGGGGATTCCTCATGAGGCCAGGGCCTCCTGGAGCTCCTCCAGCGCGGCCCGCTCGAAGAGGACCCGCTCGTGGCGGAGGAGCTCGTAGACGGACACGTGGGTGCCCTTGGCGACCGACAGCCAGGGGATGTTCCGGCTGGCCCGGGCCAGCTCGTCCGGGACGGCCGCGACCACCAGGAGCGTCGGCCCCCCCTCGATCCCGAGCCCGGCCAGGAGCGCGACCAGCCCCCGCGTCTTCGGCGTCGGCAGGGCGAGCCGGTCCACCACCAGGAGCTGGCCCGCGGCGAGCTTGTCGGCGAGGGCGATCCGGAGGGCCTCCCGCCGGGCCTTGCGCGGCATGGCCTGGACGTAGCTCCGGGGGTGGGGGCCGAAGACGATCCCGCCGCCGCGCCACTGCGGGGCCCGGATCGTCCCCTGGCGGGCCCGCCCGGTCCCCTTCTGGCGCCAGGGCTTGCGCCCGCCGCCCGAGACCTCGGCGCGGGTCTTGGTGTCGTGGGTCCCCGCCCGGCGACCGGCCAGCTCCCGCACCACCGCCTGGTGGAGCAGGGCCGTGCGGATCGGCACCGCGAAGACCTCGGGGCGGAGCTCGAGGGTCCCCTGCTCCTTGCCGCTCTGGTCGCGCACGGTCACGGTCGGCATCTCACCCCTTCTTCGCCGCCCTCTGGGCCTTCTGCTGGGCCTTGGAGAGCTTGACGCTCCTGCGCACCAGGACGAGCCCGCCCGGGGCCCCGGGCACCGCGCCCTTCACCACCAAGAGGTTCTGCTCGGGCAGCACCCGGACCACCTCCAGGTGGGAGACGGTCACCCGGTCGCCGCCCATCCGGCCCGGGAGGCGGTGGCCCGGGAAGACCCGCGAGGGGTCGGAGGAGGCCCCGATGGAGCCGGGCGCCCGGTGGAACATGGAGCCGTGGGAGGCCTTGCCGCCCTTCCAGCCGTGGCGCTTGATCCCGCCCTGGAAGCCTCGCCCCTTGCTGATCCCGGTCACGTCCACCAGCTCGCCCGGGCTGAAGAGGTCCACGGCCAGCCGCTGCCCCACCTGATACCCCTCGCTGCTCTCGAGCCGAAGCTCGCGGAGGACGCGCATGGGCGCCAGGCCCGCTCTCTTGAAGTGCCCCGCCAGGGGCTTGGTGGCGCCCTTGGCCCGCTCCTCGAAGCCGAGCTGAACGGCCTCGTAGCCGTCGGTCGCCAGGGTCTTGACCTGGACCACCGTGCAGGGGCCGGCCTGGATCACCGTGGCCGGGACCGCGTCCCCGTCCGCCCCGAAGAGCTGGGCCATCCCCCGCTTCCGGCCGATCAGTCCGGGTTCCTTCCTCGCCTTGGCCATGGCGTTCCCCTAGAGCTTGATCTCGACGTCCACGCCCGAGGGGAGGTCGAGCTTCATGAGGGCGTCCACGGTCTGCGGGGTCGGGTCCAGGATGTCCAGGAGGCGCTTGTGGGTGCGGATCTCGAACTGCTCCCGGGACTTCTTGTCCACGTGCGGGGAGCGGAGGACGGTCCACCGGTTGATGGCGGTGGGCAGGAGGACCGGCCCGGAGACCCTGGCCCCGGTCCGACGCACGGTCTCCACGATCTCCTTGACCGAGCGGTCGAGGAGCCGGTGGTCGTAGGCCCGGAGGCGGATGCGGATCTTCTGGTCAACGATCATGGGCGCCGATCACTCCACGACCTCGGCGACGACGCCGGCCCCCACCGTCCGGCCCCCCTCCCGAATCGCAAACCGCAGCTCCTTCTCCAGCGCAATCGGCGTGATCAGCTCCACCGCCATCCCCACGTTGTCCCCCGGCATCACCATCTCC
>JACPHL010000310.1 GCA_016188625.1 Candidatus Rokuibacteriota bacterium
CTCCTGCCCGGCCGCGGGCTCTACGCCTTCGAGCGGGAGGCCTGGCGGCACGGGCTCCGGCTGGTCGCGGCCGTGGACGAGGCCGGCCGCGGGCCCCTGGCCGGCCCGGTGGTAGCGGCGGCGGTGATCCTGGATTCGGCGAGGAGGATCCCGGGGCTCAGGGACAGTAAGCTCCTGACCCCGGGGCGTCGAGTCCACCTGGAGCAGGCCATCCGGCGGCGGGCCCTCGGCGTCGGGGTCGCGGTGGTGGAGGCGGAGCGGATCGACGCCGTCAACATCCTCGAGGCGACCCGCCTGGCCATGGCCGAGGCCATCCGCCGCCTCTCCCGGCCCCCCGACCTCGTTCTCGTCGATGCCCTCGCCGTGCCCGGGCTCGGCTGCCCCCAGCGGGCCATCGTCCACGGCGACCGTCGCTCGGCCTCGATCGCGGCGGCCTCTATCGTGGCCAAGGTGACGCGGGATGCCCTGATGGCCGACTACGACCGGCTCTACCCCGGCTACAGCTTCGGGGACCACAAGGGCTACGGCACCCGAGCCCACCGGGAGGCCCTCGCCCGGCTCGGCCCCTGCCCCCTCCACCGGCGGAGCTTCCGCGGCGTCCTGTGACTAACAATGTGTCCGAGTGATGCCTTGGGGAGTCGGCCCCCCGGCAGGCCCCGAAGCCGGTCGCCGAAGGGCGACCGGACGGCTCAGCCTCACCCCGCTACGGCCTCCGGCCGTGCGGGGACCCCGTCGCCGGGGGCCGTCGGGAGGGGGGCGAAGCCCCCCTCCGAGTTCGCTAGGAAGACCCGCGACCTCGGGATGCTGGGCGAGGAGGCCGCCGCCCGGTTCCTGGCCCGCCGGGGGTTCACCATCCTCGAGCGCAACCTGCGCTCGCGCCGGGGGGAGCTCGACCTCGTCGCCCGAGACGGCTCGACCGTCGTCTTCGTGGAGGTGAAGGCCCGGCGGGAGGGCGCCGGCGACCCCCCGCAGGCCGCCGTGGATGCTCGGAAGCAGGCCCGCCTGGCCCGGCTGGCCCTCGCGTATCTGGCCCGGCGCCGGCTCGGCGAGGCCCCCTGCCGCTTCGACGTCGTCGCGGTGACCGTGGATCGAACGGGCGCCGTCCAGGCGATCCGCCACTTCCCCGACGCCTTCCGGCTGGACGGCTGGAGCGCGTGAGCCGTGCTGGCGCGTGTCTTGTCGGCGTGCCTGGCGGGGATCGAGGCGGCGGTCGTGCGGGTCGAGGTGGACGTGAGCCACGGCCTGCCCACCTTCGCCACCGTTGGCCTCCCGGACGCGGCGGTCCGCGAGAGCCGGGACCGAGTGCGCACGGCCATCCGGAACTCGGGGTTCGAGTTCCCGGTGGAGCGGATCACCGTGAACCTGGCGCCCGCCGACCTGCGGAAGGAGGGGGCGAGCTTCGACCTCCCGATCGCGCTCGGGCTCCTGGCGGCCACGGGCGCGGTGCGGGGGGAGCGCCTCGCCGGGCTCCTGGTGGCGGGGGAGCTGGCCCTGGACGGGGCGATCCAGCCGATCCGCGGTGTGCTGCCGATAGCGCTGGCGGCGGCGCGGGACAAGCGAGGGGGGATCCTCCTCCCGCCGGGGAACGCCCCGGAGGCGGCCGTGGTGGAGGGGCTGGCGGTCTACCCGGTGGCCACGCTGGCGGAGGCGGCGGCGTTCCTGAACGGGGAGGGCGCCATCGAGCCGTTCCTGGCAGATCCCGAACGGCTGCTGACCGGCCCGGCGGGTGACGAGGTCGATTTCGCGGAGGTGCGCGGCCAGGCCCACGCCAAGCGCGCCCTGGAGATCGCGGCGGCCGGGGCCCACAACGTCCTCATGGTCGGCCCCCCGGGCGCGGGGAAGACCCTCTTGGCCCGCCGGCTGCCGACCATCCTCCCTGCCCTGACCCTGGCGGAGGCCCTGGAGACGAGCGCCATCTGGAGCGTCGCCGGGCTCCTCCCGGCCCAGGGCCTGGTGCCCCGTCGGCCCTTCCGCGCCCCGCACCATACCATCTCGGACGCGGGCCTCATCGGGGGCGGCAACGTCCCGCACCCCGGCGAGGTGAGCCTGGCCCACCACGGGGTCCTCTTCCTGGACGAGCTGCCGGAGTTTCACCAGCACGTCCTCGAGGCGCTCCGGCAACCCCTCGAGGACGGCACGGTCGCGATCTCACGGGCCAGCGGGAGCGTGACCTTCCCGGCGCAGTTCCAGATGGTCGCCGCCACCAACCCCTGCCGGCGCGGGTGTCGGACGTTCGAGGCCTGCGTCTGCACCCCGGCCGAGCGGGCCCGCTATCTCGGGCGGATCTCCCGCCCCCTCCTGGACCGGATCGACCTCCAGCTCGAGCTGCCGCCGGTGCCGTACCGGGAGCTGGCCGGCGAGCCGTCGGGGGAGGAGTCGGCGGCGATCCGGGCGCGGGTCGAGCGGGCGCGGGGGCGCCAGCGGGCCCGCTTCGGGCGCGGGCGGACCCGGGCCAACGCCCAGATGGGGCCGCGCCAGATCCGTCGCTGCTGCCCGATCCCGCCGGAGGGCCGGACGCTGCTCGAGCTGGCCGTGGACCGGCTGGGCCTCTCCGCCCGCGCCCACGACCGGATCCTCAAGGTCGCCCGCACCATCGCGGACCTCGACGGGCGGGAGGCCATCGAGCCCCAGGACATCTCCGAGGCGATTCAGTACCGGATCCTCGATCGCTGGGCGGAGGCGTCGCCCGGCAGAGGGGTGCGACCATGATCGAGACCTACCGCCTGGAACGGGAGCGGACCGCCCTCCTGGTCGTGGACGTCCAGGAGCGGCTCTTCACCGCCATGGACCTCGAGCAGCGGGAGGCGATGGTCCGCAACATCAAGCTGCTGGCGGCCGGGGCGCGGCGCCTCGGGCTCCCCGTGCTCGTCTCCGAGCAGTACCCCAAGGGCCTCGGGCACACCCTCCCCGAGCTCCGCGAGGCCCTGGTCGGGGTGGAGCCCCTCACCAAGGTGGAGTTCAGCTGCGGCGCGGTGGAGGGCTTCTTGGAGCGGCTCCGGGCCCTCGGCGTCCGGAGCGTGGTGGTGGCGGGGATCGAGGCCCACGTCTGCGTCCTCATGACGGCCCTCGACCTCATCGCCCTGGGCCACGCCGTCCACGTCCCCGCCGACGCCGTCTGCTCCCGCACGCGGGCGAACTGGGCCACGGCCCTCGATCTCCTCCGGGGGGCCGGCGCGGTGGTGACCACCACCGAGACGATCCTCTTCCAGCTCCTCCGCCGGGCCGACACCGCGGAGTTCCGGGACCTCCGGGCCCTGATCAAGTAGGGCGGCGCCGAGGCCGGCCATGGCCCGCTACTTCGACATCCGCTCCACCGTCCTCGTCGTGGTCGGCCATGGCCTGCTCCCGGAGGAGGTGGATCGGCCGGTCGCCTACGAGCTGAGGCGGGCGATCAACGCCCGGGGGCGCGCCGCCGAATCCGAGGTGGGGGTGGTCCTCACGGACCTCTGGATGCTCAACAACGAGATGGCCGAGTTCTTCCCGGCCATCGCCGTGGGCGGGCCGGGGGTGAACGCCTTCACGGCCCAGATCTACGAGCAGCTCCCCCTGGCCTTTTCGAAGGGGCAGCAGGTCTTCATCCAGATGGAGTCCGAGGGCGCGGGGAGGCGGGCCGCCGTGTGGGGGATGGACGACGAGGGCACCCGCGAGGGGATCCGGATCTTCCTCAGCGACGGCTTCCTGGACCGGTTCCTGGACCGGGTCTGGCGGCGTGAGCGCCCCTGACGGCGCCGAGCGGCGGCGCCCCGCCCTCACCGTGGACCTCATCATCGAGCTCCCGGGGCAGGGGATCGTCCTCATCCGCCGGAGGCACCCCCCCCATGGGTGGGCCCTGCCGGGCGGCTTCGTCGAGTACGGGGAGTCCCTGGAGCGCGCCGCGGTCCGGGAGGCGCGGGAGGAGACCTCCCTCGAGGTCGAGCTGGTCCGACAGCTCCACACCTACTCGGCTCCGGGCCGGGACCCCCGCGGACACACCGTCTCCACGGTTTTCGTCGCCCGGGCCTCGGGACGCCCCCAGGCGCAGGACGATGCCGAGGCCGTGGGGGTGTTCACGCGCGAGACCCTCCCGGCGGAGATCGCCTTCGACCATCGGGCGATCCTCGAGGACTACTTCTCCGGCCGCTACTAGACCCCTGGGAGGGGGGCTCATGCCCCCCTTCCCAACCTCCCCCAGGAGGTTGCGCCGGCAAAGCCGGC
>JACPHL010000039.1 GCA_016188625.1 Candidatus Rokuibacteriota bacterium
GCCTCGGAGGAGGCCGCGCGGCTGTTCGCCCGGCTGGAGGGGATCCCCCTCGACGCGACGTACGGGGCGAAGGCGGCCGCCGGGCTCATCGACCTCATCCGTCGCGGCGCCTTCCGCGCGGACGAGGCGGTCTGCTTCTGGCCCACAGGGGGCGCCACCTGGCGCCACCCGTGACTCGGAGGGGGGCTCCGCCCCCCCCTCTGCGGACGGTCCTGCGGGAGGCATCAGCCCCTCGCTCCACACGCTCCGCGGCGCGCCCGCCAGTGGCTCGCCGGGTGGGGCCCCCCCTCCTTCGTTCTGAGCCCGTGAGCCGGCTTCCCCACCCGGCTCGCTCACGGCGGGCACCCGCGCCGCTCCGCTTAACGTTCCGCTCGGGGCCGACGCCTCCCCGCTCGGTGCTCGACCGAAATGTCGCCATCGAGGGCCACCCGCCCGGCCCGAACGGCGCCTTCGCGCGCTCTCAGGTCTCGGCTCGCGGATGGGTGTTCCACTCCGAGCGCGGGCTTGCCCGCGCAACGTTGGGGGGAGGGTCGGAAGGGGGGCGGAGCCCCCCTCCGAGTATAACGTTCCGCTCGGGGCCGACGCCTCCCCGCCGGGGGGGCGGTCCTCTCGTGGTCATTGACAGGCTCCAGGGGCTCGGCTAGGGTGGGCGCCGGAGAAGGCGATGCGGGACCACCTGTTCGGCGCGGCGAAGGCGGGGCTTCTGCTCCTCGGGCTCCTCGTCACTGGGCCCGTGGCCGCCCACGAGGTCGGGACCGAGCTGATCACCCTCCGCACCTCGGACGGCGTCGAGCTGGCCGCTGCCGTCCACGCGCCTGCGGGTCCCCCTCCCCGCGTCGCGGTCGTCTCCGTCCACGGCTATGCGGGGAACTTCTACACGGGCGTCCAGGGGCACCTGCCCAGGGCCCTGGCCCGCGTCGGCTACCTGGTGGTCGTTCCCAACATGCGGGATCACGGCCGGGGGCCGAAGACGACGCCCTTCGAGGCCAATCGCCTGGACATCGCCGCGGCCGTGGACGAGGCTGCGCATCGGGCGCCGGGCGCCGTGATCCTCCACGGCCAGAGCATGGGGAGCAACCGGGTGTCCTACTACCTCGCCGAGACGGCCGACCCCCGCGTCCGGGCCCTGGTCCTGACCGCGCCCCCGGGCGACCTCTTCGAATGGAACGTCCGCGTCTTCGGCCGCGAGGCCGCCCAGCGCACCCTGGAGGAGGCCCAGCAGCGCCTCGCCGAGGGGCGCGGGCAGGAGCTGATGGTGGTGGACCTCGGCCCGCTGGGCAAGGCCCTCTACTCGGCCGAGCACCTGGTCAGCCTGCGCGGGCCCGGCACCCGCTCCAACCCCTACCGGAACCTGGCGGCGGTGCGGGTCCCCGTGCTGATCGTCCAGGGGACGGGGGATCCGCTCGTGGACTGGCAGGGGGTCCCCGAGCGGCTCCGGGCCAGCGCCCGGGCGGCCCCGCGGGTGGACGTGGTCACGATCGACGGCGCCGACCATGCCTTCTCGCGCCATCGCGACGAGCTGGCCGCCGCCGTGGCCGGATGGCTCCGGGGCGTGCTCGGCTCGCGGGCGGGACCGGGATCCGATGACTGAGGACGAGGCCCTGGCGGCGCTCCGGGGGGACGATCCGGACCTCGCGGCCCGGGCCGAGGCCGAGCTCTGGCAGCTCTGGTGCCGGTCGGGCCGGCCCGAGGTCGATGCCCTCTTCGGCCGCGGGGCCGAGGCGATGGAGCGCCGGGAGCTGGAGGAGGCCGAGGCCCTCTTCACCCGGGTCATCGAGCTCGACCCCGACTTCGCCGAGGGGTGGAACAAGCGGGCGACGGTTCGGTACCTGGCGGGGGATTACCGGGGCGCCATCCGGGATTGCGAGGAGACGTTGGCGAGGAAGCCGCACCACTTCGGCGCGCTCTCCGGGCAGGGGCTCTGCCACATGGCCCTCGGCGAGCCGCGGGAGGGGGCGACCCTCTTCCGGCGGGCGCTGGCGGTCCACCCGCACCTCGCCTCGGTCCGCCACAACCTGGCCATGGCGCTGGCCGTGGCGGTCAAGGGGAACGGGCATTAGCACCTCTTGGTGAAAGGAGCGATCGAGATGGGGGCTCGCGGAGCGGCAGGACTCGTCGCGGTGGTGACGTCCCTCCTGGCGGTGGCCGCCGGGGCTGCGGAGGTCGAGATGACCTTCTACGGCAACCAGCACTTCAAGTTCGTCACGCCCGCCGGGAAGGTGATCCTGATCAACCCGTGGGTGAAGGGGAACCCCGACTGGCCGAAGGAGATGAAGCTGGAGGAGATCAAGCGGGTGGACGCCATCTTCGTCTCGGGCGGCCACGGGGACGACATGGGGAATGCAGACGAGATCGCCAAGCAGTCCGGGGCCACCATCGTTACCCAGGCCGAACTCGTGGGCTATTTCCAGCAGGCGGGGGTCCCCGGGGCCCAGATCTTCTGGGTCTCGGCGGGTGGGCAAGGGATCATTGCGGGGGTCAGGTACCAGGTCGTCCACACCTTCCACGGGACCGGGTACAACGTGCCGAATAATCCTCTCCGCCAGTACGGGGGGCTCAACTCCGGCTACATCCTCACCTTCGAGAACGGGCTCAAGGTCTACTTCGCCTCCAGCTCGCCGCTCACGCTGGAGTTCCAGCTCTTCGGGAGCCGCTACCGGCCCCACGTGGCGCTCCTCCCCATCGGGGGCCGCTTCCTGATGCACCCGGACGACGCCGCCTACGCCGCCAAGCTCCTCATGACCGAGAACCCGAACCTGAAGACCCTGGTGCCTCAGCATCACCGGATCAACGCCCCGTCCCCGGGCGGGCCCGGGGCCACCCCCGAGGCGTTCGAGGCGGAGGTCAAGAAGCTCGGGCTCCCCCTCGCGGTCCTGAACCCCAGGGTCGGTCAGGCCTACAGGATCTCGGCGTCGGGCGAGGTCAAGTAGGCGGTCCCCCCGGCCTTGACAGCCCCCGGGAGCGGCCGTAGAGTCTGACTACGATCCGGCCTCGCCACGGCGGGTCCGCCATGGAGAAGCACGTCTACCTCCAGACCTACGGCTGTCAGATGAACGAGCGGGATTCCGAGGAGATCCTCGGGATGCTGACGGCCCAGGGGTATCGCGTCGTCCAGCGGGAGGACGAGGCCGACGTCATCCTCCTCAACACCTGCTCGGTCCGGGCCCACGCCGAGGAGCGCGCCTTCGGGAAGATGGGGGTCATGCAGCAGCTCAAGCGCCGGAGGCCCGACCTCGTGCTGGGGATCCTCGGGTGCATGGCGAAGGCGCAGCGCGAGGAGATCTTCCGGCGGCTGCCGCTGGTCGATCTCGTGGCGGGGCCGGCCGAGATCTACGACCTGCCGGAGCTCCTGGCCAGGGTCGCCGAGCGGCGGCAGCGGGCGCTCCTGGCGGCGCTGGCCGCGGGCGAGCCGCTCGACCCCCCGGCCGCCCGCCTCCTGGCCGTGGACCGCCCGGTCCGGCCCCTCGACCGGAAGCCCGCGGGCGACTACCGGCGCGGCGGCGTCACGGCGTTCGTCACGATCATGGAGGGGTGCGACAAGCAGTTCGCCTACTGCATCGTGCCGATGACGCGCGGCCAGGAGGTCTCGCGGCCCATGGAGGAGATCCTCGAGGAGGTCCAGCAACTCGCCCGCGCCGGCTACAGGCAGGTCACCCTCCTCGGGCAGAACGTCAACGCCTACGGCAAGCGGTTCCCCGATGGGTCCGGCTACCTGGGCCCTGGCCGGCGGGAGCGGCTCCTGGCGGCGGGGGCGGAGGGGGTGGAGGGCCCGGCGGGGGCCCGGGTGATCGACTTTCCCGTCATGTTGCGCCAGATCGACGCCAGGACCTCGATCGGGTGGGTGAAGTTCACGACGAGCCACCCCTTCGACGCCCACGAGCGGCTGACCTCGATCGAGTGGGTGAAGTTCACGACGAGCCACCCCTTCGACGCCCACGAGCGGCTGTTCCGCGCCATGGCGGAGTGCCGGTCGGTCTGCGAGTACCTGCACCTGCCGGTGCAGTCGGGCTCGGACCGGATCCTCAAGGCGATGCGGCGCGGGTACACCGTGGAGGGCTATCTCGCGAAGGTGGCGCGTCTGCGCGAGCTGGTCCCCGAGGTCTCGCTCTCGACCGACATCATCGTGGGCTTCCCCGGGGAGACCGAGGAGGACTTCGAGGCGACGCGGGCCCTGATGGAGCGGGTCGGGTTCGACAGCGCCTTCCTCTTCAAGTACTCGCCCCGGCCGGGAACCGAGGCGGCCGGCCGGGTGGACGACGTGCCGCGGGCCGTGAAGGAGGCGCGCCACCGGGAGCTGCTGGCGCTCCAGGAGCGGATCTCCCGCCGGAAGCTCGAGCGGTGGGTGGGGCGCGAGGTCGAGGCCCTGATCGAGCAGCGGAATCCCCGCGGGCAACTGGCGGGGCACACCCGCGGCCATACCACGGTGGTCTGCGACGGGCCCGACGCCTACCTCGGCGAGCTGGTCACCGTGCGGGTCCGGCGGACCACGGCCTCGACCCTGATCGGCGAACTGGTCTAGCCGGGATTATTCCTGAACGGCTTCCCGCGAGGCGGGCGGGTCCTCTCGCGCCGGGCAGCCCCACGCGGCTCGCCACCCCCGCCCGGTGTGGGGTCCCCCGGCTCGCCGCGTGGGGCGCCCCGCCCGGCGCGCCACCCGTCCGCTGGTCCTCGGCAC
>JACPHL010000318.1 GCA_016188625.1 Candidatus Rokuibacteriota bacterium
CCGCGGGTCGTCGTGGTGGCGGGAGGGTCCCTCGCCAAGCTGGGCATGAAGTACCGGGCGCACCTGGCGAAGGGGATGCCGATCCTCGAAGACGTGCTGGCCGGGCTGGCCGTGCTGATCGAGCGGGCGGACGGCCGCGAGCCGGTCGTGCGCCTCGACACCCTCGGGCTGCACGCCGTGTCGAGCGGCTCGTCGCAGCAGGCGCTCGTCGAGGCGCTCGTCATGGGGCCGCTCGGGAAGGCCGGCTACCGGTTGACCGAGGTGGACCGGTACGCGACCGAGATGCACAACCCGGAGATCACCGAGCCGGCGGGCAGCGGGGATGTGCCGCAGGGGAACTACCGCCTCATCGCGGCCCTCGGCGCCCTGAAGGGCGAGATCCCCCGCGACGGCGTGGCCGATTTCATCGCCGCGCACGGGATGCCCGGGTACGCCCCGACGCAGGGGCACATCGCCTCGGCGGTCTGCTATCTGGCCCATGCCCTCCGGGCCATGCGGAGCGGCAAGATGAAGCGCGCGCTGTTCATGGCGAAGGGGAGCCTGTTCCTCGGGCGCATGACCGCCCTGTCCGACGGCGTGTCGTTTCTGCTGGAGGCCTGAAGGGAGGACGCGGATGAAGCTGGCGGGGAAGCGGGTGCTCGCCATCGGCGAGCGCGACGGCGTGAACGGGGCGGCCATCGAGGCCTGCGTCAGGAGCGCGGGGGCTGAGGTCCTCTACGTCGAGACGCAGTGCTTCGCCTGAACCGCTGCCGGCGCCATGGACCTTGAGGGTCAAGGTCGAATCAAGCAGGTGGTCGAGCAGGCCGGCACGGAGGACGTCATCGCGGTGCTGGGCGCCAACTCGCCGGACGCGGTGGAGATGTTCGCGCTGACGCTCAAGAGCGGGGACCCCAGCTACGCGGGCCCCCTGGCGGGCGTGGCGCTCGGGATCCCCTCCTTCCACATCCTCGAGCCGGAGATCGCGGCGCAGATCGCCCCGGAGGTGTACCAGCGGGAGCTGGCGTTGCCCGCGATGGCCATGGACGTGGACGAGGTGATCGGGCCGCTCAAGACGCTCCGGGAAGAGCACCCATGACGAGCCCGTCCGTCATCATCTACACGGGCGTGGGGTGAGTGCCCTGCCACCGAGCGGTAGAGTATCTATCGCAGAGAGGCGTGCCGTTCACGGAGAAGAACGTCCGGAACGATCCGGCCGCCCGGCAGGAGCTGCTGGCGATGGGGTTCACGTCGGTGCCGCTGCTGCTGATCGGTGCCCGGAGGCTGACCGGGTTCAATCCCGCGGAGATCGAGGCGGCGCTGCGCGCGTCCGCCCCAACCCCGATGGGGAGTGATCCAGAACCGTAGGACGCCCGGCCGGCGAGCCGTGAGCCGCCCCCAGAGATCCGAGCCGCAGTACTCGCTGCAATCGCTCGAGCGAGGCATCGAGATCCTCTACCAGCTCGCCGACCGCCCCGCGCGGTCGGTCGAGGAGCTGAGCCGGCTGCTCCGCTGCCCCAGGAGCACCGTGTACCGCACGCTGGGCATCCTCCGCCGGGCCCAGCTCGTGGACCGCGATCCGGCCTCGCCGGGCTACCGGCTCGGGCTCGGGGTCCTGCGGATGCAGCGCGCCGCGCTCCAGGCCCTGCCCGTGCGGGACGCGGCGTTCCCGGTCATGCGGGAGCTGGCGGCCCAGTCCGGGGAGTCGGTCGTGCTGACCGTGCGGCGGGGCGATTTCGGGATCGCGGTGGAGTCGATCGAGAGCTCGGCGCCGGTCCGGGTCGTCCCGGCGCCGGGCGAGAGCTTTCCGCTCCACTGCGGGGCGCCGATGAAGGCGATCCTGGCGTTCCTCCCTGACGAGGAGATCCGCCAGTACCTCCGCCGGACGCTCGAGCGCTTGACGCCCCGCACCATCACCGATCCGCGCAGGCTCCGGCGCCACCTCGCCGAGATCCGGGAGCGCGGCTACGCGGAGAGCTGGGAAGAGGTCTACGTGGGCGCCGTGGGCGTGGCGGCGCCGATCGTGGGGCTCGACGGCCACGCCGTGGCGAGCCTGGGGATCGCGGGCCCCGTCCACCGGATGACCTCCCAGCGGGTCGGCGAGCTGGCGGGGACGGTGATGGCAGCCGCCAAGGATGTGAGCCGGAGGCTGCAGTTCTCCCGGTAAGCGGTCTCAGGCGTCCGGCCGGAGGCGGGCACCGGCGGGGCGCTTTAGGCACGAGGCCGCGACGCCGGTCGAGAAAGGGAAGCCATGGCCCGGTCGGAAGGGGGGTGAGACTGTCCTGATCTCGGGACGTGCTCGGGGCACCAGATGTCCGAAGGCGGAACAAGAAGGGAGACCGAAATGAGAAGGACAGCGTTCCTGGCGGTTACGACGCTCCTCGTCGCCGGTGTCATCATGATGGGTGTGCCGGCGACCGTTCCGGCTCAGTCCAAACCCATCGTCCTGAAGATGCAGAGCCCGGTCCCCGTGGCCAGCGTGATCTTCGAGAACTTCAAGATGTACGCGGAGATGGTCGAGAAGATGTCCGGCGGGCGGATCAAGATCGAGGCGCTCCCTGCGGGCGCGGTGGTCGGCGCGTTCGAGATCCTGGACGCCACCTCCCGGGGCGTCCTGGATGGTGCGCACTCCTGGGTCGGCTACTGGGTCGGGAAGAACCCCGCCGCGGGGATCATCGCCGGCGCCCCGGCAGGCTCGTTCGGGATGGATCAGCTGGACTACTACGGCTGGTTCCACGAGGGCGGCGGCATCGAGCTGCTGCAGGAGTTCTACGACCTCGTGGGGGCGAACGTGGTGACGGTCGGGCCGGTGGCGGGCGTGGGCCCGCAGCTTCTCGGGTGGTTCAAGAAGCCCGTCAAGAGCCTGGACGAGTTCAAGAAGATGAAGTACCGCGTCCCCGGGATCGCCGCCGACGTGTACAAGGAGATGGGGGTGAGCGTGGTGACACTGGCCGGCGGCGAGATCCTGCCGGCCGGGGAGCGGGGCGTCCTCGACGGCGCCGAGTGGCTGACCCCCGCCGACGACATCAAGCTGGGCTTCCACACCGTCTGGAAGTACATGATCACGCCGGCGTTCCACGACTACGTGCCGACGTGGGACGTGTACTTCAACAAGGAAGTCTGGAAGAAGATCCCGGCGGATCTCCGGGAGATCCTCAAGGGGGCCGCGATGGCGACGTCCTTCCGCCACTGGCTGCGCTTCAACCGGCAGAACGCGGAGTCCCTGGAGGAGCTGAAGAAGCTGGGGGTCACCGTGGCGAAGACGCCCGACGAGATCAACATGGCGTTCCTGAAGGCCTGGGAGAAGGTCGCCGAGCGCGAGGCCGGGAAGCATCCGTTCGTCAGGAAGGTCCTCGACTCCCAGAGGAAGTACGCGGCCTCTATGCAGACGTACCGGCTCAGCGTGAACCCTCCGTACGAGTACGCCGCCGGCTACTTCCTGAAGCAGCAGAAGTAACCCGGAAGGGCATGCGACACGCGGCGGCGGGGCGCTCACCCCGCTGCCGCGTGTGCGTGCGCGGGAAGGTCGCGCGAACGGCCCGCGGCGCAGGGGGGGGAGGGGCATGAGGGCGCCTCCGGAATCGCTGCTGAGAACGGTACGGGTCATCGATCGGCTCATCGGGGAGGGCTCCGGCCGGCTCTTCTGCTGGCTCGTCGTCCCGCTCACGCTCGGGCTGACCTACGAGGTCATCGCCCGGTACGTCTTCAGCGCGCCCACCATCTGGGCCTACGACATCGCCTACATGCTCTACGGCTCCCACTTCATGCTGGGGGCCGCCTACACGCTGTACAGGCAGGGGCACATCCGCACCGACATCTTCTACGAGCGCTTTTCGCCGCGGACGCAGGGGATCATCGACGCCACGCTCTACGTCCTCTTCTTCTTCCCCGGGATGGCCTACATCTTCCTGGCCGGCTTCGAGGAGGCCCGCCTCGCCTGGAAGGTCCTGGAGGTGTCGGACGCGAGCCCCTGGCGCCCGCCCATCTACCCGTTCAAGACGGCCATTCCGGTCGCGACCGCCCTGCTGATCGTCCAGGGGGTCTCCGAGTTCCTCAAGAGTCTCTACGCCGCCCTGAGCGGCCGGCGGCTTCTGCCGTCCGGGATGACCGGTCATGAGTCCTGAATACCTGGGGCTGATCCTGCTGGCCGCGCTGTTGTTCGGGATCTTCGTGGGGTTCCCGATCGCGTTCACCCTCATCATCCTGGCCATCGTCTTCGGCTATATCGGGTTCGGCGGGAAGGTGTTCTACCTGACGGTGCTCCAGATCCTCGGGCTCATGAAGGAGGAAACCCTGGCCGCGGTGCCGCTCTTCATCTTCATGGGGCACGTGCTGGAACAGGCCGGGCTCATGGAGCGACTCTTCAAGGCCTTCCAGTTCGTGCTGGGCGGGGTCCGGGGGTCGCTCTACCTCGGCGTGCTGCTGACCGCGACGGTCTTCGCTACGGCGACGGGCATCATCGGGGCCTCCGTCACCGTGATGGGCCTCCTGGCGGTCCCGGCCATGATGCGGAGCGGCTATGACGTCCGGCTCTCGGCGGGGACGATCACCGCCGGCGGGTGCCTGGGGATCCTGATCCCGCCGAGCGTCATGCTGGTCCTCCTGGGCCCGGTAGCCGGCGTCTCCGTCGTCCACCTCTTCGCGGCGGCCATCGTCCCGGGCCTGATCCTGTCGGCCCTGTTCATCGGCTACACCATGGTCCGGTGTTACATCGATCCGACGCTCGGGCCGCCGCTCCCGCCGGAGGAGCGGGCCGCGTCGGTCGGCGCGGTCGTGCGGGAGTTCGCCGCCGGCATCGTGCCCGTGGGCTTCATCATCTTCGCCTCCCTCGGGAGCATCCTGTTCGGGCTGGCGACCCCGACGGAGGGAGCGGCGATGGCGGCCTCGGGATCGCTGCTGCTCACGTTCCTCTACCGGCGGTTCACGTTCGCGCTGCTCCGGGATGCGGCGCTCAGGACGCTCCAGACCTCCAGCATGATCCTGTTCCTCGCGGTCGCCTCCAACATCTACGGATCGGTCTTCGCCCGGTTGGGGACGGCCACGTGGATCACCGAGACGATGCTGTCCCTGGCGCTGCCGCCGGTGGGGCTGATCGTCCTCCTGATGGCGGTCATCTTCATCCTCGGCTGGCCCCTCGAGTGGCCGGCCATCGTCCTCATCTTCCTGCCCATCTTCCTGCCCGTGATCAACAAGCTGGGCTTCGACCTCGTCTGGTTCTGCACGCTGGTGGCGGTGAACCTTCAGACGGCGTTCCTCTCCCCGCCGGTGGCGATGGCCGCGTACTACCTCAAGGGGGTCGCCCCGCAGTGGGATCTCCTCAAGATCTACCGGGGGATGTTCGAGTTCATGCTCCTCCAGCTCGTGGGGCTGGCCCTCGTGTTCCTCTTCCCCGAGCTCGCGCTCTGGCTCCCGCGTGTGCTGTTCAGGTAATCGCCGGCGCGGGGCGGGCGGTACCCGGAGCGCCTGACCGGCGCGCCCGAGGAGGTTTCTATGCCTCGAAATCCGTCGTACCAGGTCACGGAGTACGTGGACCGGCCGTACGAGAAGTTCTCCCGGAGCGATCTGGCGGTGGATCGGCCCGGCGCCGAGCTGCTCATGACGTGCAACGACGCCCTGGCCCGCGGCGCGATCGAGGCCGGCGTGCGGGTCGCCGCCTGCTATCCCGGCGCGCCGGTCACCTACGTGCTGGAGGCCCTGGCGGCCGCGGCGCGGACGTTTCCGGAGATGCACGTCGAGTGGTCGGCCAACGAGAAGGTCTCGTACGAGGTCGCGCTCGGCGCGGCCATGGGCGGCGCCCGCTCGATCGCCGTCATGAAGGACGTGGGCCTCGGGTGGATCCTGGACCCCCTCCTCTCCTCGAC
>JACPHL010000319.1 GCA_016188625.1 Candidatus Rokuibacteriota bacterium
CAGACAGTCGGGCGGCCGGTGCTGGGCGAGGCGGAGCCCCTTGATGAGCCGCTTGGCGAAGTCGTAGGCCTCGAGCAGCTCCTCCACGACCGGCGCGCCGAGGAGCCCGAGCCGGGCGAGCCGGCGGAGGGCCACGCGGGTGGAAGGCGTCCGAAGCGCCGGGTGGGCGGCGCCGTGGCGGAGCTGGAGCGCCTGGACGAGGAACTCGATGTCCAGCAGCCCGCCGGCCCCGAACTTGACGTGGAGCCGCCCCGGCCCCTCCCGGCCCAGCTCGGTCTCCATCCGCATCCGGAGCCGGTGGATCTCGGCGAGCCCCGCCTCGTCGAGCCCCGGGGCGAAGACGTGCCGGTGGAGGAAGCGCCCGACCCGGCGGGCGAGGCCGGGGTCCCCCCAGACCGGGCGCGCCTTGATCAGGGCCTGCCGCTCCCAGAGCTCGGCCCACTCCCCCGCGTACTGGGCGAAGGCCTCGAAGGAGTGGGCGAGGCTCCCCCGGGGTCCGCCGGGGCGGAGGCGGAGGTCCACACGGAAGACCTGCCCGGTCCGGGTGATGTCGGCGAGGAGCCCGTGGAGGCGCTCGACGAGCCGGTCGAAGTAGACGCGATGCGGGACCCGCTCCGGTCCCGCGGTCTCGCCCTCGGCCTCGTAGAGGACGAAGAGGTCGAGGTCCGAGCCGTAGTCGAGCTCGCGCCCCCCGAGCTTGCCGAGCCCCACCACCAGGGCCCCCACGGAGCCGTCCCCGCCTTTGGGGGCGCCGTAGCGCCCCTGGACCTCCGCCTCGGCGAGGCGCCAGGCGAGCCCGATGGCGCTCTCGGCCAGCTCGGTGAGAGCGCGTCCGAGGCGCTCCCCCGGCAGCCCCCCGACCAGGTCCTGCCAGGCGATCCGGAGCTCCTGGGCGCGCTTCCAGAGCCTGAGCCGATCCGGGGGGTCGAGCCCCTGCCCCTCCATCCGCCAGAACTCGGCCTCGAGGACGGCCCCGCGGACGCGGCGGGTGAGGCTCTCGGGATCGGCCAGCTCGTCCAGGAGCTCCGGGCGGGTGATGAGGGACTGGGCCAGGGCCTCGGCCCGGGCGAGGAGGAGCAGGAGCCGCCGGAGGAGGGCGAGGTCGCCGGCCAGGCGGTGGAGGTACGCGGTCCGGGGCCCGGCGGCGGCGATGAGCCGCTCGAGCTGGTTCAGCGCGGTGTCCGGGTCGGGGAGGTCGCGGAGGGCCTCGAGGACCGCCGGCAGGAACGCGCCCAGGGCGCGGCGGAGCTGACGGGGGGCCGGGGCCAGGGGCGGCCCCTCCCAGAGCAGGGTCAGGTTCTGCCGGGCGCGCTCGGGGTCGGCGAACCCCGCCGCCGCCAGCGCCTCCGGGCTCCACGGGGGCGGGGTCTCCTGGATCGCGGGGCGGGGGTCGGCGAAGAACTCGGTGAAGGCCGCGCGGACCTCGCGGCGGACCCGGTCGTGGTCGGCGACGAAGCGCGCCCGCGCCTCCGCGAGGCCCCCGGGGTAGCCGAGGCGGCGGGCGAGCTTGCCGAGCTCCTCGGGGCGCCGCGGGAGGGTGTGGGTCTGCAGCGCGTCGCGGATCTGGAGGCGGTGCTCCACGGCGCGCAGGAAGCTGTAGGCGCTCGCCAGGCGCGACCACTCCTCCCAGCCGAGGTACCCCCGTTCGGCCAGCCGATGGAGGGCCCGGAGGGTCGAGCGCTCCCGGAGCCAGGGGTCCCGGCCGCCGTAGAGGAGCTGGAAGGCCTGGACGTGGAACTCGATCTCCCGGATCCCGCCCACGCCGAGCTTGACGTGCCGCTCCTGCCGCCCCTGGGCCTGGAGGAGCCGGTCGATCCGCGCCTTGACCGCCTGGATCTCGCTCACCACGGCGCGCTCCCGGTCGCCCCGGTAGACGAACGCCTCGGCCAGGGCGCAGAAGGCGCGGCCGAGGGCCTCGTCCCCGGCGGCGGGGCGCGCCTTGATCAGGGCCTGCCGCTCCCAGAGCGCGGCGCGCGTCTCGTGGTAGGCGCGGTAGGCCTCGAGCGGCAGGGCCAGGGCCCCCTTGGCGCCCTCGGGGCGGAGCCGGAGATCGACCCGGTAGACGTACCCCTCCTCGGTCATCCGGGTGAGGAGGTCGAGGAGCCGCTCGGCCGCGCGGGCGAAGAAGAGCCGGTTCGGCAGGGGGGCGGGGCCGTCGGTCCTCCCCTCGGCCTCGTAGACGAAGCAGAGGTCGATGTCCGAGGAGTAGTTCAGCTCCTCGCCGCCCAGCTTGCCCAGGGCGATGATCGAGAAGGCGGTCGGGAGCCGCGGGCCGCCGCCCTCGTGATGGGGGCGGCCGTGGACCGCCTCCAGCTCGGCCCGGACCAGGCCCCACGCCTCGGCCAGGACCGCGTCGGCGAGGTTGGAGAGCTCCTTGACGGTGGTCGCCAGGTCGGCGTCGCCGAGGATGTCCCGGAGCCCGATCCGGAGCAGCTCCCGCTTCTTGACCCGGCGCAGGGCGTTGGCCCGGGCCTCGGCCGTGGCGAAGGGGGCGAGCGCCCGGGCGATCTCCTCGGCCATCTCCTCGCGGGTCCGGACCCGCATCACCCGGGGCTCGAGGAGCCAGGGGAGCGTCTGGGGGTGACGGCAGAGGGTGTCGGCCAGGAACTGGCTGGTCGCGGCCACGGTGACCAGCACCAGGGCCGCCTCCGGGTGGGTGGCGAGGGTGGTGAAGAGGACGGCCCGGTCCATGACCGCCTCGGCGTAGCGCTCGAGGTTGTTGAGGGCCATGTCCGGGTCCGGGGAAGAGGCCAGGAGCCGCAGGAGCCGGGGGAGGAGGGGCGCCAGGAGGTCGCGGTGACGGGGGGTGTCGGCGAGGCGGCGGAGGTTCGCCAGGGCGAGGGCGGGATCGGCGAAGCCGAGGGCGGCCAGGCCGGGCGCGACCCGGGCCTCGGGGACCGCGGGATCCAGGAGGTCCTGCTCGGCGCTCGTGGCGAGGCTCAAGCCAGCCGGGGCGGACGCCGGGCCGGGGGCGCGGTCAGATGGCGTCCTCGCCCCGCTCCCCGGTGCGGATGCGCACCGACTCCTCGACCGGGAAGACGAAGACCTTCCCGTCGCCGATGGACCCGGTCTTGGCCGCCGCGATCACCGTCTCGACGACCTTGTCCACCAGGTGATCGGGGATCACGATCTCGACCTTCACCTTGGGGAGGAAGTCGATGGTGTACGCCGAGCCGCGGTAGAGCTCGGTGTGCCCCTTCTGGCGGCCGACCCCCCGGACCTCGGTGACGGTCATCCCGATCACCCCGATCTCCGTGAGGGCCTCCTTGACGTCGTCGAGCTTGAACGGCTTGATGATCGCCTCCACCTTCTTCATGGATTCCTCCGCCTCGCCCGGGGCTCGTGGCCCCCCTTCTCGTGGAGCCGCCTCAGGACCTTGCGATAGCAGGCCTCGTACTCTCGGGCGGAGGCCTCCCAGGAGAAGTCCTCCGCCATGGCGTTCCGGGTCAGGCGCCGCCAGGTCCCGGCGTCCCGGTACGCGGCCAGGGCCCGCTCCACCGCCCCCTGGAGGGCGCCCGGCTCGTACGCCTCGAAGGTGAACCCCGTCCCCCGGCCGGTCGCCGGGTCGAACTCCCGGATGGTGTCCGCGAGCCCCCCGGTCCGGCGGACGATGGGGATCGTCCCGTAGCGGAGGCTGATGAGCTGGCCGAGGCCGCACGGCTCGTACCTGGACGGCATCAGGAAGGCGTCGGCCCCCCCGTAGATCCGCCGGGCCAACCCCTGATCGAACCCGATCCGCACCCCGACCGCCCCCGGGTGCGCCTGGGCGAGCTCCCGGAAGTACTGCTGGTAGCGCTCCTCGCCGGCGCCCAGGAGGACGAGCTGCGCCCCGGCCCGGAGCAGGGTCGGCAGCACCTGGACCGCCAGGTCGAGCCCCTTCTGGTCCGCGAGGCGCGTGACCATGCCGATCACGGGCCCGCCGTCGGGCCGGAGCCCGAGCTCCTCCTGCAGCGCGCGGCGGCAGTGGCGCTTCCCCTCGAGGTCCTGGGCGTCGTAGCGCTTGGGGAGCTCGGGGTCGGTGGCCGGGTTCCAGGCCTCGTAGTCGATCCCGTTGACGATCCCGACGAGATCGGCGCTCCGCTCCCGCAGGACCCCGTCGAGCCCGTGGCCCAGCTCGGGGGTCTGGATCTCCCGGGCGTAGGTCCGGCTCACCGCGGTCAGGAGATCGGCGAAGACCAGCCCCGCCTTGAGGAAGCTGATCTTCCCGTAGAACTCGATCCCCGCCGGGGTGAAGAGGTCCCAGGAGAGCCCCGTCATGGGGAGGTCGTAGTGCCAGAAGAGCCCCTGGTAGCCCAGGTTGTGGACGGTGAAGACGGTGGCGAGGGGGCCGAAGAAGGGGTCGTCGCGGTACAGGGTCTCGAGGTAGACCGGGAGCAGGCCGGTCTGCCAGTCGTGGGCGTGGAGGATCTCGGGCTGCCAGCCCAGCCGGGGCAGGGCGGTCGGCACCGCCCGGCAGAAGAAGGTGAAGCGCTCGCAGTTGTCCCAGTAGTCCCCCTCCGGGGTCGTGTAGAGGGCGTCGCGGTCGTAGTAGTGGTCCTGGGCGAGGAACCAGACCGGCACCGTCTGCCCGAGCCGCCCCTCGAGGACGCGCCCCTCCACCACGCGGTCCCCGATGGGCACCGGGAAGGCGGGGAGGACCTCCCGGAGGTCGCCGGCGGCCCGCTCCACGCCGCGGTACTTGGGCATGAAGATCCGGACGTCGTGCCCCAGGGCGGCCAGGCCGCGCGGCAGGTCCCCGGCGACGTCGGCCAGCCCGCCGGTCTTGGCGAACGGCTCCACCTCCGAGGCGACGAAGAGGATGCTCAGCTTTTTGGGCACAGGAGGCCCCTTTCTGGGGCTCCCGCCATTATCCCCAGAGCCTCCGCGCGTTGTCAACCTGCCGCCGCCGGAATGTTTTGAGGGTCTTCAGGAAACTGTGTGGGCGAGGCCGGCTGCCGGGGGTTCCCGCTCGCTCAGCCGGGCTCCCTAGTGGCCGTAGCTGGGTCGGGCGGGGCTCCGC
>JACPHL010000320.1 GCA_016188625.1 Candidatus Rokuibacteriota bacterium
GGGAGCCCGGCAACCGGCAGGCCCAGGTCTTCGCCCATCCCGGCCCGAAGGGCCGTCGGCGGGCCGCCTGAGCGCGGAGAGACCGATGGCCACCGTGGACTGCACCGGGCTCACCACCCGGGAGATCAACGAGGCGATCAGGCGGCTGATCCAGGCCGGCGAGAAGGAGATCGCGATCCTCAACCCCCGGGCCCGCCACAACCTCGCCGTGGCGCTCCTCGAGCCGGTCCGGCTGATCTTCGAGGGGAGCGTGGGGTACTACTGCGCCGGGATGGCGGATGGCCCCCACGTCGAGGTGCACGGCTCGGCCGGCTGGGGGCTGGCCGAGTGCATGATGGCCGGGACCGTGGTCGTGGACGGCCAGGCGGGGAACGGCGCCGCCGCCTCGATCCGCGGGGGCACGGTGGTGGTCAAAGGGGATGCGGCAGCCCGCGCCGGGATCGCCATGAAGGGAGGGCTCCTCCTGGTCCAGGGGAGCGTGGGGTACATGGCCGGCTTCATGATGCAGCGCGGGACCATCGTCGTCTGCGGGGACGCGGGCGAGGCCCTGGCGGATTCCATGTACGAGGGGCGGGTCTTCGTCGGGGGGTGGATCGCCGAGCTGGGCAACGACGCCGTCGTCGAGGCACCGACCGAGGAGGAGCGGCGCTTCCTCACGGCCTCCCTCGACCAGTTCGGCCTCGCCGGCCCCAGGGACGTCTGGAAGAAGGTGGTGGCCGGCCGCCGGCTCTGGAACTTCGACAAGAAGGAGTTCGAGGTATGGAAGGAAGCCCTGTGAGCCCGGGAGGCCCGCCGCTCGAGGGGCGCGTCCGGCGCCCGAGCGGGATCTTCTCGCCGGAGGTCATCGAGGACATCCAGATCAAGGCCGAGCTGGGCCGCTACCGGATCCGGGGGTTCGGGACGCTCCGGCAGCGCCCCCTCCCCTCCTTCGACGACCTGACGTTCATCCCCTGCACCCTCACCCGGATCCCGCTGGAGGGGTACCGGGAGAAGTGCAGCACGAGGACGGTCCTGGGGACCCGCCACGCCAAGCGCCCCATCCAGCTCGAGATCCCGGTCATGATCACCGGGATGAGCTTCGGCGCCCTCTCCTACAACGCCAAGGTTGCCCTGGCCCAGGGCGCGACGCGGGCCGGGACCTCCACCACCACCGGCGACGGCGGGATGCTCCCCGCCGAGCGCGAGCACTCCAAGGTCCTGATCTACGAGGTCCTGCCGAGCCGCTACGGGATGAACGTCCACCACCTGCGGGCGGCCGACGGGATCGAGCTGACCGTCGGGCAGGGAGCCAAGCCCGGGACCGGCGGGGTCCTGCTGGGCTCGAAGGTCTCCGCCGAGATCGCGGCGATGCGGGAGCTGCCCGAGGGGGTCGATCAGCGGAGCCCCTGTCGCCACCCCGACTGGCTCGGCCCGGACGACCTGATCATCAAGATCGAGGAGCTGCGGGAGGCGACCGACTGGCAGGTCCCGATCTTCGTCAAGATGGGGGCGACCCGCGCCTACGACGACGTCAAGCTCGCCGCCAAGGCCGGGGCCGACGTCATCGTCCTGGACGGGATGGAGGGGGGGACCGGCGCCTCGCCCGAGCTCCTCCAGGACCACACCGGGATCCCGACGCTGGCGGCGGTCTCGGAGGCGCGCCGCGCCCTGGAGGACGTCGGCTGCTACGGCGAGGTCCAGCTCATCATCGCTGGCGGGATCCGGCACGGGACCGACGCGGCGAAGGCGATCGCCCTGGGGGCGGACGCCGTCTACATCGGGACCGCGGCCCTCATCGCGCTCAACTGCAACCGGCCGCTCTACGTCGGGGATTACCATAAGCTCGGGACCGAGCCCGGCGCCTGCCACCACTGCCACACCGGCCGCTGCCCGGTCGGGATCACCACCCAGGATCCCGAGCTGATGAAGCGCCTGCCGATCGACGAGGCGACCGAGCGGGTGGCCAACTTCCTCCACGCCATGACCCTGGAGATCCAGATGCTGGCCCGGGCCTGCGGGAAGGCGGACGTCCACGACCTCGAGCCCGAGGACCTGCGCGCCCTGACCGTCGAGGCCGCGGCGATCACCGGGATCCCGCTGGTGGGGACCCGCTGGGTCCCCGGCCGGGAGCACACGGGATGAGGTTGTCCGCATTGGAGCGCCGGGCCCGAGGCCCGTTTTCCTGGTAGGGAGATCGCGTAGGAGAATAGGGGATTTCTGGGGACGGTCAGCCCGAAAGGAGGCCGCAGATGGCGAGAACCGGGTCCCGAGCATCAGGACGGCGTCCCATGAAAGGGAGGGTCGCGAAGGAGAAGGCCGAGGGAGCCTGGAAGGGCAAGTATCGATGCGCCGTCACCTTCTCGGTGGACGTAGATTGCGAGTCGCTCTGGTGCGGCACCTTCAAGCTGACTACCCCGAGCCCGCTCTCGCGGGGTGAGTTCGGCGCCCGTGCGGGTGTTCCCCGGCTCCTGGAGCTTTTCGAGAAGTACGAGGTGCCGGCCTCGTGGTTCATCCCCGCCCAGACGGTCGAGGAACGGCCAGAAACTTGCGAGGCCATCAAACGGCGGGCGCTCAGGCCCGACATCGCGTACCACGGCTACTACCACGAGAGCGTCCTCAATCTTCCCCTCGATGAAGAGCGCGACCTCATGAAGCGGGGGATGAAGGTGCTCGGCGAGTTCTTCGAGCAGGTGCCGCGGGGCAACCGCTCGCCGCCCTTCGCCCTGGGCCCCAACACGGCCGATCTGTTGGAGGAATTCGGCTACACCTATGACTCGAGCCTCTTCGGCCACGACGAGCCCTACCGTCCGAGGGTTCCGTACGCGAAGGGGCGGCTGCGGAACTTCGTCGAAGTCCCGGTCTGCTGGGAGCTGGATGACGCCCCGTACTTCATGTTCAACTTCTTTCCATACATGTCGGGCTTCTGCGCGCCGTCTCACGTGTCGGAGATCTGGAAGGCCGAGTTCGATGGGTCGTACGCCAACGGTGCGTGCTTCATCCTCGTGCTTCATCCTCAGGTGATCGGGCGGTACTCGCGCATGCAGATGCTCGAGGACCTCATCCGCTACATCAAGAAGCGTCCCGATGTCTGGTGGGCGAACCATCTCGAGGTCGCGGAGGAGTGGAAGCGACGGCAGGTCGGGAAAGGGCTCTGGAAGTAGGGCGGCAGGCTCGGACCCCCGAGCAAAGGAGGCAAGGCCATGGGTAGGCAAGGGAAATGGGTGGCGGCGTTCGTCCTCGGTCTGGCGGGCGCGGTCCTCGCGCTGCCGGGACCTGCGGTCGGCCAGGAGATCAAGATCGGGTGGATCGGACCGCTCTCAGGGTGGGGGGCCCCCGGAGGGACCGCGATCATGCGGGGGGCCCAGCTCGCCATCGACCATGTCAACGCAGGCGGCGGCATCGACGGTCGGAAGCTCGTCCTGGTGACCCGTGACTCGGAGGCCACGCCTGCCAAGGCGATCACCGTGGCCAGGGAGCTGATCGACCGGGAGAAGGTGTACGCCCTCATCGGGAAGTACGACTCGAGCTCCGCCAAGGCCCTCAACCCCGTCATCCACGAAGCCGGGACCCCGATGATGCTCTCGATCGCCGCCGCCACCAAGAACATCGAGTACGAGCGGAACCCCAACTTCATGTTCCGCGCCTCCGGCAATGACACCTTCATCGCCGAGTTCCTCGTGGACTTCGTGACCAAGGAGCTCGGCGCCAAGCGGGTCGCCATCGGGTACGAGGACACCGGGTACGGCTTCGGGGGGCGGGATGACGTCACCAAGGCCCTCGAGAGGCGGGGGATGAAGCCGGTCGCGGCCGTGAAGTTCTCCCGCCCCGACACCGACATGACGGCGCAGGCCCTGGTGGTCAAGGGGGGCAACGCCGACGTGATCGTCCTGTACTCCATCGCCAAGGCCGACGCCATGATGATCAGGAGCCTCGACAAGGTCGGGGTCAAGATCCCCGTGGTCTGCGCCTGGGCGGCCAGCTCCCCGGAGCTCTGGCAGTTCGCGGGCCCGCTGGCCCAGGGCGTGTTCGTCATGCAGACCTACAGCTTCCTGGATCCCAAGCTCGACGACCTGGGACGGAAGGCGGCGGCCGATTTCCTGAAGAAGCACGGCCTCAAGGATGTCAGCGAGATGGTGACCCCGGCCTTCACCGCCCATGCCTACGACGGCATGCTCCTCCTGGCCGAGGCCATGAAGCGGGCTCGGCCCTCTTTCGACCCCGCCAGGCTTGGGGAGGATCGGAAAAAGATCCGGGATGCGCTGGAGGCCAACCTCGGCCCGATCCGGGGGCTCATCAAGACCTACAGTCCGGCCTTTACGAAGGACAATCATGACTCCATCGGCCCCGAAGACTACATCATGACGGTGTGGAATGAGGGGAAGCTGATCCCATTTAAAGGGAAGCAGGACTGGGGGAAGAAGCATTGAGGCGCGATTCGCCGCCGGCAGGCCCCCCATCACGGGGAGACCGCTGAGCGCGATGCGGTTCGGAGGCGGGTCTGAGGCCACGACGGTGACCGCGGTTGGAAGGTAGCGATGCTGCAGGCCACGCTCAGCGGGCTCGCGGTGGGGAGCCTCTTCGCCCTGATCGCGGTCGGCTACAACCTCACCTACGCGGTGAACCGCACCGTAAATTTCGCCCATGGCCAGTGGGTGGCCGTCGGTTCGCTACTGGCGTTCACCCTTCTCGTCCAGTGGCGGATTCCCCTCCTGATCACGTTCATCGGGGCCGCCGTCGGGATGGGCATCCTCGGGGTCGTGCTCGAGCGAGTGGGGATCCGACCCATGCGTGGCCACTCGCTCTCGCTGGGCTTCATCATGAGCACGCTGGCCGTGGGCATCATCCTGGAAAACGTCGCCCTTTTCTGGTGGGGGTCTACCGCGCTCTACGTCCCACCCACCTTCGGAGAGGCGCGGCTCACC
>JACPHL010000040.1 GCA_016188625.1 Candidatus Rokuibacteriota bacterium
ATCGTCGCCTTGGTCACGAAGTCGTCCGCGCCGGCCGTGAGGGCGGCCCGGCGATAGTCGTCCGTCTCGAGGAGCGTCAGGGCAATGATCCCCATCTCTGGTCGAGCCGCCCGCAGGCGCGGGATGATCTCAAGGCCAGGGAGGCCCGGCATGAGCAGATCCACCAGCACGACGTCCGGCCTCAGCGCCCCGATCTTCAAGACGGCCTCGGCGCCCCGAGTCACCGAGCCGACGACGGCCAGCCCGTCGGCTGCCTCCAGGAAGCCGGTCAGCGCCCGGAGGAAGCCGGGATGGTCGTCCACGAGGAAAAGCCGAAGACCGCCCATAGGTGGAATCACCTTGGCTCAGTCGGAAGGGAGCTGTCTATCCGTAAATCTACGGAATGTTTAAGAAAAACCCACGTGACTCGGGCGGATCGACGCCCGGAAGCAGGACTGAAATGTCGAAAAATCAGTCAGTTAGGTCTACAGGCCTCGCCGGGCCCTTACGGCTCGGCCGGCAGAAGTCCGCGCCTGAGGGCGAAGCGGATCAGGTCGCTCTGGGTCCGCAGGCCGAGCTTCCGCATCACGCTGGCGCGGTGGGTCTCGACCGTGCGGGGGCTGATCGACAGGCGGGCGGCGGTCTCCTGGTTGCTGTGGCCTTCGGCGACGAGCTGGAACACCTCCCGCTCGCGGGAGGTGAGGGTGTCGTAAGGGTCCAGGCTGGGGGCGCTCCTGGCCCGCTCGGCGTAGGCGTCGATGGCGCGCCGGGAGAGCGGCGAGCTCAGATAGCGCCGGCCGGCCGCCGCCTCCCGCACGGCCTGGATCAACTCGGCGGACGTCGAGTCCTTGAGGACATAGCCGGTGGCGCCGTGTCTCAGGGCCTCGAGCACGTAGGCTTCGGTGGCGTGCATGGAGAGGACTACGACCTGCGTGGAGGGCGACTCCTGCCTGACCTGCCGCGTCACATCGAGGCCGTTCAGGCCCGGCATCAGGATGTCCACCACGAGCACGTTGGGCTGGAGGCGTTCCACGAGACGGACGGCCTCGAGACCGTCGGCCGCCTCGCCCACGATGCGAAGGTCCGGCTCGGCTTCGAGCAGGCCCCGGAGGGCCTGGCGGATGAGGGTGTGGTCGTCGGCCAGGACAATGCCGATCAGGGCTCCACCCTCAGGGGCAGGGTCGCCGCGAGTCGAGTGCCAGCGCCGGGGGCGGAGTCGATGGTGAGCCGACCACCCAGCAGGGCCGCGCGCTCGCGAGCGCCCGGGAGCCCGCTGGTGCCGCCGACGGTGAAGACAGCGTCGGGATCGAACCCGACCCCCTCGTCCTCGATCCGGATGTCGAGCCGGGTGTCGTCGGCCGACACCCACACCTTCGCCTCCGAGGCCCCCGCGTGACGTGCGACGTTGTTCAGCGCCTCCTGGACGATCCGATAGGCCGCCGTCTCGACCTCGGGCCGGAACCGGCGCTCCAGCCCGCTGTGCCCGAAGGCGACCCTGACGCCGGTCCGCGTTTGAGAGCGCTCGAAGTGCCAGAGCAGCGTCGGCAGGAGACCGAAGTCGTCGAGCATGGCAGGACGGAGATCGAGCGACATCTCGCGGACCCGAGCCAACAGCTCGTCGACGAGCTCCCGGGCATCGCCCAGCCCGCGAGCGCCTTCGGCCCCCGCCGTGCTGGCGCGCCGCTGCAGGATGAGGTTCAGGGCCGTGAGGGTCTGACCGATCTCGTCGTGCAGCTCCCGCGCGAGGTGCCGGCGCTCGGCCTCCTGGACCTCTACGAGCTGGCGGGCCATGGCGTAGAGGCGATCCCGGGCCTCCCGGACCTGGTCGAAGAGCCGGGCGTTGTGAAGGGCGACGGCCAGCGAGTCGGCGACCTCGCGGGCGATCTCCACCTGCAGGGGATCGAAGGCGCCTGGCTCAGAGGTCCCCAGGTTGAGGGAGCCGATCAGCTCACCGTGGACGATGAGGGGAACGTACAGGCACGAGCGGATTCCCACGGCGATCAGCTCCTGGTACACCGGAGATGACCGTAGCAGGTCCAAGAGATCGTCCACCCTGACCACCTCGCCCCGCCGGAGTGCCTCGACGTCCCCGAAGGACTCGAGCCGAACGCGAGTTCCGACGGGAAGTCGTCCGATGCCCTTGGGCTCGACGGCCATGATCGTCGCTTCATCGGCATCGAGGTCGTACACGGTGACGCCGAGATGCCGGAGAGGGATCAGGCGCCGGATGTGACGGAGGGCCGCCTGCGCGATCTCCGAGGGCGACCGGGCGGCCACAATGGCCCTGTCGATCCCGCGCAGGGCGGCCAGCCGTTTGGCGAACTCCCGGAGCCGCGTCTCGGCCCGCTTGCGCTGGGTGATGTCCTGCACCTGGACGACCCGGTACATCATGCTCCCGTTCCGGGCGCGGACCGCCGAGACGCCCACCATCGTCCAGACCACCGATCGTCCATCCTTGTGGAGGTGTCGCTTCTCGAGCTGGTACCAATCGACCTCTCCCGCGAGCAGGCGCCGTTCATGCTCGGCGTCCAAGGACAGGTCATCGGGATGGGTGACCTCACGGCCGGTCCTGCCGAGCAATTCGTCCTCCGGGTAGCCCAGCATCGCGCAGAAGGCCCGGTTCACGCGCAGGTAGCGGCCGTCCATCGCCTGGAGGGCCATGCCCACCGCGGCATCGTCGAAGGCCCGCCGGAAGCGCTCCTCGCTCTCCCGCAGCGCCTCCTCGGCCCGCTTCCGCTCCGAGATGTCACGGAGGTGCGCGGTGAATTGCGGCGGGCCCTCCCCCTGGAGCCGGGTCACGGTCAGCTCGGCGGGGAACTCCGTGCCGTCGGCGCGCAGCGCGGGGAACTCGAGTCGCCGCCCGAGGACTACGCTCTCGCCGGTGGTCAGATAGCGCACGAAGCCGCGCTGATGCCGCTCTCGCAGGGAAGGCGGGACGAGCAGCTCGGCCATCTGCCGGCCGAGGACCTGGGCCCGCGAGTACCCGAAGATGCGCTCCGCCGCCGGGTTGAACTCGATGATCTTCCTCTCGTGGTCGATGGCGATGACGGCATCCAGGGCCGACTCCAGGATCCCGCGGGTCAGGGCCTCGCTGTCGCGCAGTGCCTCCTCGGCGCGCTTGCGCTCGGTGATGTCACGCCCGACCCCCAGGGTGCCGATGACAGTGCCGTTCGCGTCCTTCAGAAGGGCAGCGGAGCAGTCGAGGTCGATCCACCGGCCGTCCTTGGCCCGGAGGGCGGTCTCGTAATGCCGGATCTGACCCTCGGCAATCAGCCGCTCCATGACCGCCCGCGCCTCCTTCATGCCGTTCCGGTAGTAGCCCGCGATGCGCTGGCCGAGCACCTCTTCGGCCCGATAGCCGAAGATCGCCTCGGCGCCGGGGCTGAAGTAGGTGAACCGGCCGTGGAGATCCGTCGTGACGATGGCGTCTGCCGAGGCCTCGGCGATGGCCTGCAGGAAGTCGCGAGATCCCTGGAAGGCCGCGCGCCGGGCGACGGCCGTAAATCCTGCATTGACCGAAGCCGGCTTCGAAGGCGATCGCGGTCGCTTGCGCGAGGCCGACCGACGGACCTTGCTCATGGGCGTGCCAGGAAGCGGTCGACCTGACGTCTCAGCTCCTGGACGTCCAGCGGCTTGGTGAGACAGGCGTCGGCGCCCGCCTGGAGGAGCCGCGGGATCGTGTCCGGGTAGCCCGTGATCCCGAGGATCCTGATGCCCCGCGTGTCCGGACCCGCCTTGAGGCGGCGGCAGACCTCGACCCCGTCGAGCCGCGGCATAACGATGTCGAGGATCAGCACGGACGGCTTGAAGGCCCCCACCTTGATCAGGGCCTCGTAGCCGTCCATCGCGGTCTCGATCTTGAACCCCCGCGGGTCGCCGGCCAGGACGTCCACGAGCAGCTCCACGACGTCGGGCTCGTCGTCCACAATAAGGACACGAGGCTCGGGCTCGCGGCCCGGATAGGCGGGCATCCCGTACTGCTTGAGAAACCGTTGGAATTCTGCGAGTTCGATCCGGGTGTGCCGGCCGGGGGTCTTGAACGCGCGGAGCCGTCCCTCGCGGATCCAGCGCTTGACGGTGGGAGTCGAAACCTGGCAGTGCCGGGCCGCCTGGCCCGTCCTGAGGAAAACGCCTGGGCCTCCTTGTGGGGGTTTTCTTTTATTCAATTTATTGCATTATTCCGGTTTCTTTATACTTTGTTATCCCATTGTTTGTCAAGGGGTTTTCAGCCGCCTGAATCTCCGGATTGATCCCCGGAGAACCGGTCTGGTAGAGTAAACCTGCCTTGAGCGCGCCCGGTCACCCCCGCGAGCTCGACGCCGCCGCGGTCGGGCTCATCCTGCTCCTCTCCCTGTTCTGGGGGGCGAACCTCGTGGCGATCAAGATCGGGCTCGCCGACGCCCCGCCGCTCCGCCTGGCCTGGATGCGCTTCGTCCTGGGCGGCCTGGTCGTGCTCGGCTGGGCCCGCCGGAGCGGCGCCTCGCTCCGGCTCGTCCCCGGCGAGCCGCTCCCCCTGCTCGCCCTCGGCCTCCTCTTCACGGTCCAGATCGGGCTCCTCAACCTCGGGACCCACCTCACCTCGGCGGGCCACGCCACGGTCCTCCTGAACGCCTACCCGATCCACATCGTGCTGCTCGCCCACTTCTTCGTCCCCGGGGACCGGATCGACGTCCGGCGGCTCGGCGGGCTCCTCCTGGCCTACGTGGGGGTCGTGGTCCTCTTCGCTCGGCAGCTCGTCGGCGGGGGCCTCGTCACCGGCGACCTCCTGGTCTCGCTCTCCGCCTTCCTCCTCGGGGTCCGCATCATCGTCATGAACCGGCAGGTCCAGCACATCGACCCGACCAAGATCCTCCTCGCCCAGGTGGCGGTGGGCGTCCCGCTCTTCTTCATCCTGTCGAGCCTCGTCGAGACGGCCCCCTACCGGCTGACGGTGCCCCTGGCTTCGTCGCTCCTCTACCAGGGCCTGGTGACGGCCGGCTTCAACTTCATCGCGAACCTCTGGCTCCTCCAGCACTACCGCCCGAGCTCGCTGGCCTCGTTCTACCTCACGACGCCGGTCTTCGGGGTGGCGGTGGCCTGGCTCCTCCTCGGCGAGCCGATCACGCCGGACCTGGCGCTGGCGACGCTCCTCGTCGCGGCCGGGATCGGCCTCGTGAACCGTCCCCGGCGCGGCTGAGCGGGCGGGGGCGGCTCTGCTATGATGGGGGCGCCATGGCGCGGGCCTTCCGTCAGGAGCTCCGGGGCGCGGCCGAGCCGATCTGGCGGGCCATCTTCGCCCACCCCTTCGTCCGCGAGGTCGGCGCCGGGGCGCTCGCCCGCGAGAAGTTCGGCTTCTTCATCCGCCAGGACTTCCTCTACCTCCGGGAGTTCACCCGTGTCCTCTGCCTCGGCGGGGCCAAGGCGTCCGATCTGGACACCCAGGACCTCTTCGCGCGCCACGCCCACAACACCGTCCTGGTCGAGCGCGCCATGCACCAGACCTTCGCCCGGCGGCTCGGCCTGACGGCCCGGGCGCTCGAGGCCACCGAGCCCGCGCCGGCGACCGTCGCCTACACCCGCCACCTCCTCGCGGTGGCCGCAGCGGGGAGCCTGGGGGAGCTGGTGGCCGCGGTCCTCCCCTGCTACTGGGTCTACCGGGAGGTGGGGCGACGCCTGAAGCGCCGGCTCCCCCGGGAGCCGCTCTACGCCCGGTGGATCCGCGCCTACGCCTCGGCCCAGTACGGCCGGCTGGTCCAGGAGCAGCTCGGGCTGGCGGATCGGCTCGGCCGGGCGGCGGGCGAGGCGGAGCGGGCCCGGATGCGCGAGCACTTCGTCACCTCGAGCCGCTACGAGTACCTCTTCTGGGATCAGGCCTGGAAGCCCGAGGGCTGGCCGAGCGAGCGGAGCGAGCGCCAGAGGGGCGGAGCCCCTATGGGGAGCGCCGTGAGGCCGTAGGCCCCGCGGCGCGACGGGTCCAGAGCGTGCGAGCGCACCGCGTGACTCGGGTGGGCCCCTAGGGCGGGTGGTATACTGAGGGCGAGGAGCCGGCATGCCGACCCAGCCGTCGAGGAAGATCGAGCGGGTCCCCAACCCGCACCCCGAGCGGGACTACGAGGTCGATCTCGCGGTCCCGGAGTTCACCTGCCTCTGCCCCCTGACCGGCCAGCCCGACTTCGCCACCATCCGGATCCGCTACGTCCCCGACCAGTGGCTCGTCGAGCTGAAGTCGCTCAAGCTCTACATGTGGTCGTACCGGGACGAGGGCGCCTTCCACGAGGACGTGACGAACCGGATCCTCGAGGACCTGGTGGAGGCGCGGGCGCCGCGGCGGATCGAGGTGGTCGGGGACTGGAACGTCCGGGGCGGGATCAAGACCGTCGTCACCGCCCGCTACGAGCAGAAGCCGGCCTGATCCGCGCCGGCCAGCCGGCGCGCCCCGGCCGCGAGCCCCCAACGCCACCGAGCTAGCCGCGATTATTCATGCACGGCTTCCCGCGAGGCGGACGGGTCCTGTCGCGCCGGGCAGCCCCACTCGGCTCGCCACCCCCGCCCGGTGTGGGGTCCCCCGGCTCGCCTCGTGGGGCGCCCCGCCCGGCGCGCCACCCGTCCGACGTCCGCTGGCGGCGGACACGAATAATCCCGGCTAGGCCCGCTGCGTGGCTCGCGCGCTCTGACCCTCGGCGTGCGGATTGGCTGGTCCGCTTCGAGCGCCGGCTTTGCCGGCGCACCTCTGGGGGGAGGCCAGTCGAGGCCCGAAGCGTTCGCCGAAGGGCGAACGCCCCGGCTTTGCCGGGAGGGCCGTCCGAACGGGGTCCCCGTCGGGCCGATAGGCCCGGTGGGGTGTTCGGTTGGGGGTGGAACCCCCCTTCGAGTATCAAGGGAAGACCGCGACCTTGATCGCCTCGGGGCGGCGGTGGGTCTCGAGGGCGTCGGCGATCGCCTCGAGCGGGAAGCGGTGGGTGATGAGGGGGGCGGTCCGGACCCGACCCTCGGCGAGGAGGTCCAGGGCCTCGCCGAATTCGCGCTGGTAGATCATCGAGCCGAGGATCTGGAGCTCCCGGCGGACCACCCGGAAGAAGTTCACCGAGGAGGGGGCGTGGGGGAGACCGGTCAGGACCACGCGCCCCCCCGGTCTCGCCAGCCCGAGCGCGACCTCCACCGCCTCGGGCGTCCCCGCGGTCTCCACTAGTAGGTCCACCCCGTCGCGGCCGGCAAAGGCGCGCGCCGCTCCGACCCCCGCATCCGCCCCCAGCGGCGCCGCGGCTTCCGCCCCCAGCTCCCGCGCCAGGGCGAGCCGGCGCTCGCTCCGGGAGAGCACCAGCACCCGGCACCCCCGGGCCCGGAGGACCTGGAGGGCGAGGAGGCCGAGCGTTCCGACCCCGAGGACCGCCGCGCTCTCGCCGGAGCGGGGCGCGCCGCGGCCGACGGCCCGGACGACGACGGCCAGCGGCTCGACCAGGAGGAGCTGCTCCTCGGCGATGGCGTCCGGCGCCGGCCAGCAGCAGCGCTCCGGGACCGCGGCCAGCTCGGCGAAGCCGCCCGCGACGTCGATCCCGATCGCCGTGCGCCGGAGGCAGAGGTTCGACTGCCCCTCCCGGCAGAGGTCGCAGACCCCGCAGCTGTAATTGGGCTCGATGGCGAGCCGCTCGCCTGGCCGGATGCGCGTGACCCCCTCCCCTACCGCCGCGGCCTCACCGATGAACTCGTGGCCCATGACCAGGGGGTAGCGGACCGGGCGCTCCCCGGACCAGATCCGGTAGTCGGTGCCACAGACCCCGGCGGCCCGGACCCGGACCAGGACCTCGCCGGATCGGACGGACGGCTCCCGGGTCGCCTCGACCCTGAGGTCCCGGGGGGCGTGGAGGACGGCCGCCTTCATCGCGAGCCCCTCAGCGCCTCGATCGCCACCCGCCCGTCGAGCCTGAGCTGATCGAAGACCCCCATGGCCGGATCGCCGATCAGGTGTAGAGGGACTCGAGGAGATCGCGGTACTTCTCCGCGACCACCTTCCGCCTCACCTTGAAGGTCGGGGTCAGCTCGCCCGTGACCTGGGTGAACTCCTCGGGGAGGACGGCGAAGCGCTTGACCCGGGCGTAGGAGGCGAGCCGGGCGTTGGCCGCCTCCACGATCTGGCGCACGCGCTCCACGATCATGGGGTGACGGGCCAGCTCGGCGTGGGGAAGCCCGGGGAGGCCGAGGGCCCCGGCGAACCTGGCCAGCCCCTCCGGGTTCAGGGTCAGGAGGACGACCGGGTACGGGCGCCGGTCGCCGTAGACCACGGCCTGGCTGACGAGGGGATCGCCCTGCAGGAGGTTCTCGATGTTCTGGGGGGCGACGTTCATCCCGCCCGCGGTGACGAGGAGGTCCTTCTTCCGGTCGGTGATCGTCAGGAACCCCTCGGCGTCCAGGACCCCGATGTCCCCGGTGTGGAACCACCCCTCGGCGTCGAAGACCTCGGCGGTCGCCTCCGGCTTTTTGTAGTACCCCGCCGCGATGTTGGGCCCCCGGGCCAGGATCTCGCCGTCCCCGGCGATCCTGAGCGTGACGCCCGGGAGGGCCTGCCCCACGGTCCCGAACTTGAAGCGATCGGCCCGGTTGAAGGTCAGCGCCGGGCAGGTCTCGGTCAGGCCGTACCCCTCCAGGATCAGGATCCCGGCCGCGTGGAAGAACTCGGCGATCTCGCGGCCCAGGGGCGCCCCGCCCGAGACGCAGAAGCGGAGGCGGCCGCCGAGGGCCCGGTGGAGCTTCCCGAAGACGAGCCGATGGGCGAGGACGTGCCGGAGCCCGAGCCAGATCGGGATCGGACGGCGGGCCTGCTGGAGCCGGCTCACAGCCCGGCCGACCCCGAGCGCCCAGTAGAAAAGCCGCTTCTTGAGGGACTGGCCGCCCTCCACCTGGGCCAGGATCCTGGCGTAGACCTTCTCGAAGAGGCGGGGGACGCTGCAGATGAAGTAGGGCGAGACCTCGCGGAGGTTGTCGGAGACCTTCTCCAGGCTCTCGGCGAAGGCGGTAACGAACCCGTTGTGGATCCCCTGGTACGCCTCCAGACGGGCGAAAGAGTGCGCGAGGGGGAGGAAGAGGAGGTGGACCGCCCCCTCGGGGGCCGGCAGGACCTGGCCGGTCGAGCGGAGCATGGCGAGGTGGTTGACGTGGGTCTGGACGACGCCCTTCGGGGGGCCGGTGGTCCCCGAGGTGTAGACGATGGTCGCCACGTCCTCGGCCCGGGCCGCGGCGAGCCGCGCCTCGAGCGCGGGCCCGAGCTCGGCCGCCCGCTCCCGGCCGCGGGCGCGGAGCGTCGCCCAGTCCAGGATCCCGGGGTCCGCCGCGCCGGCCGCCCCCGAGATCAGGACGATCTGCTCGAGCCCCTTCAGCCGGGCGCGGACCTCGAGGAGCTTGGCGAGCTGGGTCTCGTCCTCGACGAAGATCGCCTTGGCCTCGGCGTCCTCGACGATGTAGGCGAGCTGCTCGGCGGGGTAGCTCGGGTAGATGGGGATGGTGACGCCCCCGGCCGAGAGGATCGCCAGATCGGCCTGGACCCACTCGGCCCGGCTCTGGGAGAGGAGCGCGACCGCCTCCCCGGGCTGCCGCCCGAGCGCCAGGAGCCCGAGGGCCAGCTCGCGGATGGTCTCGCCGAGCTGGCGCCAGGTGGTCTCGGCCCAGACGCCGGAGACCTTGGCCTTCTGGGCCGGGCGATCCCCGAGCCGCTCGACGCGCGCCCAGAACATCCGGGGCAGGGTCTCCTCAGGCATGCTCGCCGACGATCGCGCGGCCGGGCGATGACGCTCTGCGCTGCCCCGACCGAGCCGATGTCTTGAAGTCCCGTATCACGGTGAAGCCAGAATGTTACTATAATTCATAATGTTACAAGTCATTTTGACTCGATGCGTAATTTCCTTGACACGCCATGACGCAGCGTGTTAATCTTCGGGGCAGAACGCAAGGCTCGAAAGGAGGACACGATGACCCAGACCGAGTTCACCCAGTTCACGGGCAAGGCGATGGAGGCCTTCTCCCTCTTCGCCGAGACCAACCAGCGCGTCGTGCAGGAGCTGGCGGATCTCGCGGCGACCACGGCCAAGGACGGGGCGCGCCTCTACGGGGAGCTCCAGGCCAACCTGGTCCAGGCCGCCCGGGAACAGCAGGCCGCCCTGCTGGACGGCCCCGCCGGCTGGCCGGAGACCCAGAAGGACCCCTTCCAGTGGTACCAGAAGGGCATCACCGCCGTGGTCGAGGGCTCCCAGCGGGCCTTCCGGCTCTTCGAGGCCGACGCCCAGGCGCTCACGCGGCTGGCCGAGCGCCTCGAGGGGAACACCACGCGAACCGCCAAGGAGATCCAGGAGGCGATGGCCGCCTACGCGACCCGCCTGAAGGAGCTCCACCCCCAGGGCTAGGAGACTCGGAGGGGGGCTGACGCCCCCCTTCCGAACCTCCCCCCAAAAGCTGCGCGGGCAGAGCCCGCGCTCGAAGCGGAACACTCCATCCGCGAGTCGAGGGTCGAGCAGCCGCGGGGATCCTACTCGCACAGGTTTCTAGCCAGCCATCGGCACGCCCGGGGCCGGGGAGATCCCTCCCCGGCCCCGCGTCGTTTCACGACCGCCGTCGCTCGGCGAGCCTCGCCTCCAGCTCGCTGAGCCTCGACTTCAGCGTCGCCACCTCGGCCCGCAGCCCCTCCAGCTCGTCGCCCCCCCCTCCCTTCCCGCCCGGCGGGGCCCACCAGCCGCTCCGGGCGGCCCACTCCCGGAAGAACCGCTCGGCCTCGCGCTGGCTCCCGAGCACCCCGGCGAGGCTCGCCTTGAGCGAGTTCTGGAAGAACTCCTGCCACCCCTCGCCGTGCTTGATCAGGAGGTGGAGGAAACTCGCGGGGAGGAACGGCCCCCCGCTCCGCTCCTTCTCGAGGATGATCTGGGCCAGGGTCAGGGTGGTCAGGTCCTCCCCGGAGGTGGCGTCCACCACCCTGATCTCGCGCCCCTCCCGGATCAGCTCCTCCAGCTCCTCCAGGGTGACGTAGCGGCTCCGGCTCTGGTCGTAGAGCTTCCGGTTGGCGTACCGCTTGATCAGGATCGGCTCGTCCATGGAGGTGCCCCATTCTAACACCCTGCGTCAAATCCGGCAAAGCCCCGGTGCTATAATCCCCCTCGAAGACGACGCTGGAGGGGACGCCATGAAGCTCGCGGGGCGGACGGCCGTGGTGACGGGGGGGTCTCGAGGGATCGGTCGGGCGATCGCCCTGGCCCTGGCCGAGGAAGGGGCCGACGTGGCGATCAACTACGTCGCCAACGAGGGGGCGGCGAAGGCGGTCGCCGAGGAGCTGAAGCGGCGGGGGCGGAGGACGCTCGCGGTCCGGGCGGATGTCAGCGACTTCCGGGACGCCCAGCGGATGGCCGAGGAGGCCCGGAAGGCCCTCGGCGACATCGACATCCTGGTGAACAACGCCGGGGTGACCAGCGACAAGACCTTCGTGAAGATGGAGCCCGCCACCTGGCGGCGGGTCCTCTCGATCAACCTCGACGGGGTCTTCAACTGCACGAAGGTCTTGGTGGGGCCGATGATCGAGCGCGGCTGGGGGAGGATCGTCAACATCACCTCGGTCATCGGCCAGACGAGCTGGCCGGCAAGGGGGTCACGGTCAACGCCGTCGCCCCGGGGTTCATCGAGACCGAGCTGGTGGAGACCATCCCGGAGCGGGTGCGTCAGCGCCTCCTGGATCAGATCCCGCTGAAGCGGTTCGGGCGGGCCGAGGAGGTGGCGCGGGCGGTGGTCTATCTGGTCTCCTCCGACGGGGACTACATCACCGGCGCCGAGCTGCCGGTCAACGGCGGCCTGCTCATGCACTGATAGACTCGGAGGGGGGTTACACCCCCCTTC
>JACPHL010000325.1 GCA_016188625.1 Candidatus Rokuibacteriota bacterium
GGATTCGGAACCGCTCCCGGACCACGATGTCGGCCCGGCGGAAGGCCCCCTCCACATCCCCGATCGCGTGGCTGAAGTGGACCGCCACGTTGTCCGGCCACTCCGGGTGGACCCGCGGGGCCCCCGGCTCGAGCGCCGCCTCCGGGTCCACCACCGCCGGGAGGGGCTCGTACTCGACCCGGATCCGCTCCAGGCCGTCCTCGGCCACGGCCCGGCTCTCCGCCACCGCCACGGCCACCGCCTCCCCCACGTAGTGGACCCGGTCCCTGGCGAGGGGGTACTGGATCCCGCTCCGGACGGTGAACGTGATCCGGCTGACCAGGCCTGGGGGCGCTACCCCCGATTCCAGGACCGGCTTCATCCGGTCCGCGAGGTCGGCGTGGGTGAAGACGGCGAGCACGCCCGGGAGCGAGCGGGCCGCCCCGGCGTCGATCCCCCGGAGCCGCGCCGAGGCGTGCGGGCTCCGGAGCACGGCCGCGTGCGCCATCCCGGCGAGCTGGATGTCGTCCACGTACCGCCCGCGTCCGGTGAGGAGCCGCGGGTCCTCCTTCCGTCGGACGACCGCCCCGAAGTACTTGGCCCCCATCAGGCGATGATCTCCCAGCGCGGCTGGTACTTGTCCAGCTCGGCCTGGCTGTGAGCGTCCATGGGGTGCTCCCGCTCCGGGGCCTCCCACTGTTTGGGGACGTCGCAGAGCGGGGTGGTGAAGTAGCGCTGGCCCGTGTCGTTGATCATGACCACGACCCGGCGGAGCGCCGGGTGCCGCCGGGTGAGCTTGAGGGCCGCGGCCACGTTGCATCCCGAGGAGATCCCGCAGAAGATCCCCTCCTCCCGGGCCAGGCGCTTGGCCATGGCCACCGACTCCTCGGTCGTGGTCGTGATGATGCCGGTCAGGAGCCCCAGGTCCAGGTTCCGGGGGACCAGCCCGTCGCCGATCCCCTCGATCCCGTGCGACCCCCACTGGCGCCGGGAGAGGAACGGGCACTCCGCCGGCTCCACGGCGAAGAGGGCGACCGCCGGGTTCCGCTCCCGGAGGTAGCGCCCCACCCCGGTGATGGTCCCGCCGGTCCCCTGCGAGGCCACGAAGGCGTCGATCCGCCCCTCCATCTGCTCCCAGATCTCCGGCCCCGTGGTGGCGTAGTGGGCCCGGATGTTGGCGGGGTTGTCGAACTGGGCGGGGACCCAGTACCGCCCGGGCTCCGCCCGGCGGATCGCCTCGAGCCGCTCAAGGGCCAGGTCCACGTCGCTCTCCCCGCCCGGGGTCAGGACCAGCTCGGCCCCGTAGGCGCGGATCAGCTTCTGCCGCTCCACGCTCATCCCCTCGGGCATCACGATGATGCAGGGGTACCCCTTGAGGACGGCGACGAAGGCGCAGGCGGTCCCCGCGTTCCCGGTCGAGCACTCCAGGATCGTCATCCCCGGCGTGAGCTCGCCCCGCGCCTCGGCCTCCTCGATCATCCTGAGGTAGGCCCGATCCTTGAGGCTCCCGGTCGGGCTGAACCACTCGACCTTGCCGTAGAGCTCGACGGCCGCGCCGTCCACGACCCGGCGCAGGCGGACGAGGGGGGTGCAGCCGATCGCCTCCAGGAGGCTCCCGAGGGTCCGCTGGTGACGCCCCCAGTCGGGCGTGGTCATGGGCGTGCTCCTTTCCTGGGTAACTCGGAGGGGTTCCGCCCCCCCCGGGAGGCGCCGGCCCCTCGCTCCACACGCTCCGCGGCGCACCCGTCAGTGACTCGCCGGGCGGGGCCCCTCCTTCTTCGTTCTGAGCCCGTTCTCCGGCTTCCCCACCCGGCTCGCTCACGACGGGGACCCGCGCCGCTCCGCTTAACGTTCCGCTCGGGGCCGACACCCCCCGGGGAGAGCCGTCGCCCTTCGGCGACCGGCTTCGGGGCCTGCCGGGGGGCGGACTCCCCAAAAGCCCTACTCGGACACATCCCTAGGCCTGACGGAACCATTCGCGGAGCGGCCGCACCCGCGCGCCGGCCCGCTCCAGGCCCTCGCGGACGGCCCGCACGATCTTGTGGGCGTCGGGGGTGTCGCCGTGGATGCAGATGGTCTGGACCTCGACGTCGATGAGCTGGCCGTCGAGGGTCCTCACCTTCCCCTCGAGGGCCATCAGCACCGCCTGCTCCACGGCCTCGGCCGGGTCCGAGATCAGCGCCCGGGGACCGATCTTCCGGGAGACGAGCTGCTTGTCGGCCGCGTACCGCCGATCGGCGAACCCCTCGCTCGCCACCCGCGCCCCGACTCCCTTGGCCTCGGCCTCGTACCGGGTCCCGGCCAGGGCGAAGAGGATCAGCGCCTTGTCCAGCTCCATGACCCCCTCGGCCGCGGCCCGCGCCAGCTCCGGGCTCCGCTCGTACATGGCGTACTGGATCCCGTGGGGCTTGACGTGCTGGAGCTCCGTCCCCGCGACCCGGGCGAAGGCCCAAAGCGCCCCGGTCTGGTAGCGGTGGTAGTCCTTCAGCTCCTGGGGGGAGACGTCGAGGGCCCGCCGCCCGAACCCCAGGAGGTCGGGGAGCCCCGGGTGGGCCCCCACCGCGACCCCGTGGCGCAGCGCCAGCTCGACGGTCCGGCGCATGACGTGCGGGTCGCCGCCGTGGAAGCCGCAGGCGATGTTGGCGGAGGTGATCCAGGGCATCACCTCCTCGTCATGGCCGAGGGTGTAGCGGCCGAAGCTCTCCCCCATATCGCAGTTGATGTCGATCTCCTTGGCCATGGCGTGTTCGCCTCCTCCGTCCGGCTCATCCCCTCTCCAGGGACGTCGGCTTCCCCTGGGTCCCCTGCCACTCCTTCACCAGGTCGTGCTCGATCCCGAGGCGATCCAGGACGCGGCCGATGGTGTGGTCCACCAGCTCCTCGATGGTCCGGGGGTGGTGGTAGAAGGCCGGCATCGGCGGGAGGATCACCCCCCCGGCCTCGGCCAGGCGCAGCATCTGGCGGAGGTGCCCCGCGTGCAGCGGGGTCTCCCGGAACACCACCACCAGCCGGCGCCCCTCCTTGAGGGTGACGTCGGCGGCCCGGGTCAGGAGGTTGTCCGCGTAGCAGTTGGCGATGGCCGACAGCGTCTTGACGCTGCAGGGGGCCACGACCATTCCGGCGGTCTTGAACGAGCCCGAGGCGATGGCGGCGCCGATGTCGCGGATGTCGTAGACGTGGCGCGCCAGGGCCTCCACGTCGGCGATGGAGAACTCGGTCTCGTGCAGGATCGTCCGCTTGGCCGGATTGGTCAGGACGAGGTGGGTCTCGACCTCGGGCCGGCCCGCGAGGATCTGGAGCAGCCGGACGCCGTAGATGACCCCCGTCGAGCCCGAGATCCCCACCACCAGGCGCATGGTCATCCCCCTCGCCTCAGTACCCGTGGCGGGCGAGCAGATCCCAGGCCGCCTCCGCCCGGCTCTCGGGCGAAGGGTCGAGCTGCCGGTAGGCGCCGCGGAAGTACGCCAGCGGCGCCCCGCCCCCGCCCTCGACGAGGATCCCCCGCACGCGCCCGACGACGATGGCGTGCGTCCCGGCCGGGTGGGCGGCGTCCACCGCGCAGTCCAGGTAGCCCAGCGCCCCGGCGAGGGCCGCCGGCGCGCCGGGCTCGAGCCCGCGCTCGAGCCAGCGCGGGTCCAGGCGTTTGTCCTGGCCGGGGCGCGCGCAGTGCTCGGCGATGGCGCGCTGCCCCTCGCCCAGGATGTTGATCCCGAACCGGCCCCGTCGCTCGATCATCGCCCACGCGCGGCTCGATCGGTTGAGGCAGGCCAGGACCAGGGGCGGGGTGAGCGAGACCGAGCAGACCGCGTTCGCGGTCATCCCCACGGGCCGGTCCTCGTCGTCCGCGAAGCTGATGACGGTGACCCCGGTGGGGAGGGAGCCGAGGGCGCGCTTCATCGCGTCCGGCGTCGAGGTGAATCGTTGCATGACGCGCTCCGCTCCGGGCGATCCTACGCACGCACGGCGACCGCGGGGTCCGCCGCGGGCGGCAGGTCGTAGGAGGCCAGACACCGCTCCACCACGGCCTTGGCCGCGGCGAAGTCGAAGGCCCGAAAGGCGCGGATCGACGTGGTCACCGAGCGGGCGCCGGCGTAGAAGAGCTCGTACTGCTGGTGGCGGCCCGCGAACTCCGAGCCGACGAGGTCCCAGGCCAGCTTGAAGAGCTTCGTGCGCTCCACCGAGGAGAGGCCCGGGGAGCGGATGAAGCGGTCGAGATCCCGGGCGACCTCGGGGTGCTGGTAGTCGCGGTATGACGAGGGGAGCTGGATGAGGCCGGCCCCGGCCAGCTCCCGGAGGTAGGTGAGGAGGGTCGTGTAGTGGGTCGCCTGGAGCCAGTTGTTGGCGTAGACGTAGGTCGGGTTCGGGTAGACGAACCCCCGGGGGTCGTGGACGCACTCGGCGTCGGCGGCGAGCACCAGCCCGCTGGCCATGGCGCAGTAGCTCGCCAGCTCCCCCAGCATGGTCTGGACCGGCGGCAGCTTGACGACCCCGTTGACCTCCGCGATCCGATACGCCAGCCCCGCGAGCAGCTCGGTCTTGCTCCAGAAGCGGACCTGCGCCTGGTGGTTGCCGATGATGTGCGCGGGCGTCTCGAAGAATTGGTCCCAGGTCAGGGCGATGTTGCGGTAGACGAACACCCGCTCCCAGGGGACGAAGACCTTGTCGAAGACCAGCAGCGCGTCGGTCTCGTCGAAGCGGGAGGAGAGCGGGTAGTCGAAGACGCTGGGGACGCCCTCGGCGTAGGGCCGGCGCACGATCAGCCGGACGCCGGGAGCCGCGATGGGGACGGCCACCGAGATGGCGTAGTTCTCGTCGCCCGGGCGCAGGGGAAGGATGCAGCTCAGGAAGACCTCGTTGGAGAGGGCCGAGGCCGTCCCGAGCATCTGCGCCCCGCTCACGACGATCCCGCCGTCCCGCTCCTCCACCACCCCGGCGTAGAGGGTGGGGTCCTCCTGCTGGTGCGCGGGCTTGGAGCGGTCGATCTGGGGGTGGATGATGACGTAGCTGACGTAGAGATCGTGATCGCGCACGTGCTCGTAGTAGCCGACCACGTGACGCCCGAACTCCTCGCCGGCCCGCGCGAAGACGTCGGGGCGGAGGGCGAACCCGACGAGGAATCCCGCGACGTGGTCCGGGGAGCGCCCCATCAGCCCGTAGGTGGCGTCCGCCCAGAGCTTGAGCGCTTCCCGACGCGCCGCGAGGTCCTCGGGGGTGCGCGGCAGGAGGAACGCCCGGTTGACCGGCTGGCCCGTCCTCGGCGAGGGGTAGGTCATGACCTCCCGATGCTCCGGGCCCGCCGCCATGTCGTAGAGGTGCGCCACGGAGCGCACGGCGTTGCGGAAGGCCGGGTGCTCCGGCACATCCGCGACCCGCTCGCCGTGGACGAAGACGGCGCGGCCGTCCCTGAGGCTCTCGATGTACTCCTTCCCGGTTCGGCTCATGGATCTCCTCTCGCGGTGCCCGCGCTAGCGGAGAACCCCGATCTGCGCCACCCGCTCGCCGCTCGCCACGGTGGGGAACGTCGTGATCCTGACGAGCGGGCCGGCGTGGGGCGCCCGGATGCGCTCCACGACCTCGCCGAAGACGTCGGTGACCGTCGCCAGGACCTGGCCCGCTGCCACGTCGCCGCCCAGCTCGGCCTCGAGGTGGAGGAGGCCGCCCCGCTGGCAGCGCACCGCCGTCATGCGCTGGATCACGATCTGGCGCCCCAGGGCCTCGATCGGGCCGGGCAGCATCCCGAGGGCGCGCAGGAGGTTGGTGAGGCCGCGCACGCCGCGCTCCACCGGCTCCGCCTCGAGCCGGCCGCCCTCGCCCAGCTCCACCCCGAGCCCCACGCCCCCCCTGGCCGTCAGGACCACGTGGGGGGTGCCGTCGCCGACGTACATCCCCTGCTCGGCGTCGAGGATGAAGTCGGCCCCGAAGACCCGGGCCAGCTCCTCGGCCCGGCGGGCGCCGGCGCCGAGGCGGCGCGGCGGCAGGAAGGCGAAGGGGGCATACCGGCCCCCGGTGGTGGGGGTGTGGATGTCCAGGAGGACCTCGGCCCGGGCGATGACCTGCTCGTACAGGACGGCGGCCATCCGCTCCGTGGAGTTCCCCTCCGGGCTCCCCGGGAAACAGGCCCACATATCCGCCGGCGATTGGTCGAGGGGGGACTTCAGGAGCAGCCCCACGGGGAAGCGGTGCTGGCCCCGGAGCCCGAGCGGGTTCTGGACCGGCACCGCCAGGATCGTGCCCGAGAGCGCCCGGGGATCGACGGCCCTCACGACCCGGGAGACGATCTCGATGCCGTTGATCTCGTCGCCGTGGATGGCGGCCCCCACGTAGAACGTCGGCCCCGGACGGGTCCCGGCGACGACCATGAGGGGGAACTCCACCCAGCTCCCGTCGGCGAGCTGGATGGCCCGGAGGGACCCCGTGTGGCGACTGCCGGGCCCGGCCACGATCGGCCCGATCCGGAGCGGACCCGCCGGGGGCGCGGCGCGGGCGGACATCGCCTCAGGCCCCTCCCGTCAGGAAGTCGGCCACCACGCCGGCGTGCACCCGGGCGGTGGCGAAGAGGTCGTCCAGGGTGACGTATTCGTTCGCGCCGCCCATTCCGTGGGCCGTCGGGCCGAAGACCACCGTCGGGATCCCGGCCGCCCGGAAGTACCGGGCGTCGGTGGCGCCGAGGCGCACGACCGGCAGCGAGGCCCGACCCAGGGCCTCCGCGCTCGCGGCCTCGGTGACCCGCACGATCGGCGACCCGGGCGGGGTGTACGCCGGCTCGAAGACGGTGAGCGTCTCGATCTCGACCCCGGCGAGGCCCGCGGCGGCCAGGCGCCGGTCCAGCTCCTTCAGGATCGCCGAGGAGGTGAGGCCGACCGGCATCCGGATGTCCACCTCCGCGACCGCCTCCTCCGCCACCAGGTTGATGGCGGTCCCGCCCCTGAGCGTGCCGATGTTCACCGTGACCCGGTCGAGGATCTCCGGGGCCTCGGCCCCCCACGCGGCCGCGACGAGCGGCCGCTGGCGCTCGATCACCGGGCGCAGGTCCTCGGGGGTCGCCGGCACCAGATCCGCGAGGGAGCGGATCACCCGGAGGGCCTCGACCAGCCTCGCCGTGGCGCTGTCGCGGGTCCCGTAGGCGGCGTGCGAGGCGCCGCCCCGCGTCCGCGCCCGGAGCCAGCAGCCGCCCTTCTCGCCGATGCCGATCGCCCACGGGCCGCACTGGTCGCCGATCAGGCAGGCGTCGCCGCGCAGCTCCGGGGCGTGCTCCAAGAGCCACCGGGTCCCCCACGTCCCCCCGGACTCCTCGTCCGAGGAGTAGCTGAGGGTCAGCCGGCCCGGCAGCCGGAGGCGGAGGTCCACGAGCAGCCTCGCGAGGAACAGGGAGACCGCCAGGCCGGCCCGCATGTCCGAGGCGCCGCGCCCGTAGAGCCGCCCCTCCTCGACGACCCCCGCGAAGGGTGGATGCCGCCAGCCCTCCCCCGTCGCCGGGAACTCGTCGAGATGGGCGTTCAGCACCAGGTGCGGCCGGGCCTCGCCCAGCGAGGCGACGAGGTTCGGGCGGTCGGGCTTCGGGGCGTACTCGCGCACGGCAAGGCCGAGGGCCTCCAGGTACTCCCGCACGAAGCGGGCGATCGCGGTGGTGTCCCCGGGGGGGTTCTCGCTGGGGATCCGGACCGCGCGCGCGCAGAGCTCGACCAGCTCCTCTCGCCGCACCTCGAGCGCCTCGAGGAGGCGGGCCTTCAGGCGCCCGGGCGAGCCGATCTGGGCCCTCGCCGTCATCTCGGGCTCACGGCGACCCCCCGCTCGGCGAGGGCCTTTCGCAGCCGGTTCCAGTAGGGGACCGATGCCTCGCGGTCGCGGCCGACCTCGAAGGTGATCCCGCCGGTCAGCCGGGCCTCCGGCTCCACGTCCTCCCGGGCCTGATCGACCAGGACCGCTCGGACGGTCACGGCGAACCGCGCCAGCCCCGGAAAGCCGGCCATGGGATTCTCCACCTCCCGGACCTCCCCCTTGAGGTAGTACGCCATGCCCGCATCGACGAGGCAGAGGGTCAGGCGCCCCGTCCGCCGCATGTGGCCCGAGGTACGGCTCTCCCGGTATGTGGCCACCGCGATGTCGCGGGCGCCCAGGGCCACGACC
>JACPHL010000043.1 GCA_016188625.1 Candidatus Rokuibacteriota bacterium
AGCCGGCGGGCCTCGGCGGCCAGCGCCCCCCAGTCCAGCCGATCGCCAAACCGTTCCACGGTCTCGTGGAGGTCCACCAGCTCGTCCCCCGTGGAGAGGATGGCCACCGTCGGCCGCTGGTGGACCTGGACCAGCGCCCGCCCGAGCGCGGCCAGCAGCCCGATGGCCGGCGGCCGGAGGACGGTCCCCGCGGGGAGGACCGTCTCCCCTGCCCGCACGTCCTCGCCACGCGGCCGGACGTTCTCGCCCGCCGCGACCGGGCGCGGGACTAGGAGCTCGCCCGCCGCGACCGCCACCTCCTCCTGGGGGATCACCGCGTCGGCGCCCGGGGGGAGGGGGGCCCCGGTCAGGATGCGCCAGGCGCCGGCGGCGACCGGGGGCTCGGCGACCAGGCGACCGGCCGGGACCTCGCCCAGGATCCGGAGCCGGACCGGCACCTCGCGGCTGGCAGGGCGGGTCTCGGCGCTCGGGAGGGCGTAGCCGTCCATGGAGGAGTTGTCCCAGGGAGGGACGTCGCGGGGCGCCACCACCGCCTCCGACAGGACGCGACCGTCGGCGTCGGGGAGCCCGATCCGCTCCGATCCCAGGACCGGGATCTCCTCGAGGATCCGGGCCAGGGCCTCTTCGACGGGGATCACGGGGGGTTCCCTCGAGGGAGAGAGTTCCCGTTCAGTCTACCCGGGGACCGGAGGAGATACAAGGCGGCCGGCTCGGGCCGGGCGGGGGGCTCGGCTTACGCCTCGAGGCGCGTGAGACCGAGCCGGGGCGTGAAGAGCCGGTAGGCCAGCGCGAAGAGGGCGAAGAACCCGGCCGTGATGAGGAGGTCGGAGACGGTGAGAGGCGTCGCCGCCGCCGGGGCCACCGAGGGGACAACCAGGACGAACCGCTCCAGCCAGACGGCGACGAGGCCCAGGGTCGCGAAGCCCACGAGCGGGCCGTGGCGCAGCGGCGGCCGGCCGGTCAGGCGCTTCAGGTAGTAGCCGAAGGGGACGAGCCAGCCCCCGACCAGGACGATGAAGGAGAGGACCCGCCAGGGGTCGTGGAAGAAGCGGGCGCGCAGGAAGGTCACCTCCTCGGGGATGTTCCCGTACCAGATCACCAGGTACTGCGACCAGAAGAGGTACATCCAGAGGATGCTCGTCGCGAAGCAGAGCTTCGCCAGGTCCTGCATGTCCGGTGGCGGCAGGAGCCAGCCGGCGGGGCGGCCGCGGCTGCGGAGGGCCGTCAGGACCACCAGGAAGGTGAACCCCGCGTAGAGGCTCCCCCCCACGAAGAACCCGCCGAAGAGCGCGCTGTACCACTCCGGGGCGAGGGACATGACGAGGTCGAAGCCGAAGAGCGAGAGCGTGATCACGTAGAGGAAGAGCATCGCCACCGCGAGCCGGACCCGCCGCTCGCGCGGCCCGTCCCGGTGGACGGCCCGGGCGAAGGCCAGGCTCACCGTGTAGAGCGCGAGCAGGCTCGCCCCGTTCCGGGCGATGAAGAACGGCGCGTTGAGCCAGGGGGCCTTGGCGGGGAGCGGCTCGTGGATCCAGGGGTAGAGGGTCGGCGCGCCCGCGAAGAGGAGCAGGAGGAGGACGAAGGAGACCGGCATGAAGGCGACGGTCGTCGTGGCGAGGCGCTTGAGGTTCGCCCCCCACCGGGCCTCCATCAGCTCCATGATCCCCACGATCGCCGGCCCGGCCGCGGAGAGCCCGGACCAGAACACGAGGTTCACCAGGTAGATCGCCCAGGTCCGGGCGGGATCGGCGGTGGCGAGCCCGGCGATGAAGGCCCCCGCCCCGGCCAGGGCCAGCACGGCCAGGACCCCCATCGTCCCGCGGGAGACCGCGGGCGGGGCGGCGGGGCTCGAAAGGGTCGGGGAGGCGGTCATCGCGCGGCCAGGCTCCGGACGTAGTTGACGATGTCCCACCGCTCCTCGACCGAGATCGCCTCGCCGTAGGCCGGCATGATCGCCCCGCCGTGGCCGATGTAGTGGGCGAGGTAGCCGTCGGACTTCTGCTGGGTCGCCGCCTGGCGGAGGTCGGTGGCCGGGATGAACTTCGGGCCCACCGGGCCATCCCCCGCCCCCTCCGGGCCGTGGCAGGGCGCGCAGTAGATGGCGTAGAGGGGCTTGCCGCGCGCCACCGACTCGGGGGTGGGGGTGACGGGGTTCTTCATCCGGCTCCCCTGCTCGAGGGTGCGCGCCAGCTCCCCCCCGGTCCGCGGCAGGGTGCCGGCAGGCATCAGAAGCGGCTTCCCGCCGGGCGGCTCCTCGCCTGGCATGAGCTTGGGCTGGTTGGCGAAGTTGCGGGTCCAGTTGCTGGCAACCACCGCGCCCATCAGCAGCCCCGAGGCGAGGAGGATGAGGACCACGACGAGGAAGACCCACTTCATCCGTGGACCTCCACGGCCCCCGCGGCCTGGAGCAGCCCCCGGACCTCCGCGGCCTGAGCGGGCGGGCACTCCACGGCGATCCCGAAGTGATCGGACGAGAAGCGGGGGTCGTACCCGGGCGAGCGGCGGAAGAGGGGGATCCGGCCGGTGAGGAAGACGGCCAGCAGGGTGGCCAGCCCGCCCAGGAGGATGCCCATCTCGAAGGCGATGATCATGAAGGGCGGGATCGAGACGATCGGCTTCCCGCCGGTCACCAGGCTCCACTTGAGGTGAGACCAGATGGTCAGGGCGAACCCCCCCGCGGTCCCGGTGATCCCCCCGGCCAGCGTGAAGAAACGGACCGGGCTCCAGGGGAGGGGGTGCCCCTCGAGGGCCTCGGTGATCTCGTCCACGGGCATGGGCGTGTAGACGGTGAAGGAGGAGACCCCCCGGGCGCGGAGGTCGTGGATCGCCCGGACCGTCGTGTCCACGTGGGCGAAGACCCCGACGACGCCGGCCGGCCGGCTCACGCGTGGGGCTCCT
>JACPHL010000044.1 GCA_016188625.1 Candidatus Rokuibacteriota bacterium
AGACCGGGATGTCCAGCGCCTGGCGGAGGCGGTCCTCGATCGTGAAGCAGCGGGGGGCCGAGATGTCCTCGAGGTTGATCCCGCCGAAGACCGGCGCGATCCGCGTGACCGTCTCCACGATCTCGTCCACGTCCTTGGTGGCGAGGCAGATGGGGAAGGCGTCCACCCCGGCGAACTCCTTGAAGAGCATCGCCTTCCCCTCCATGACCGGGAGGGCGGCCTCGGGGCCGATGTCCCCGAGCCCGAGCACGGCGGTGCCGTCGGTCACGACCGCAACCGAGTTCTGCTTGATGGTGAGGGAGAAGACCTTTTCGCGGTCCTCCTTGATGGCGAGGCAGACCCGGGCCACGCCCGGGGTGTAGGCCATGGAGAGGTCGTCCCGGGTCTTCACGGGCATCTTGTTCTGGATCTGGATCTTCCCCCCGAGGTGCATGAGGAAGGTCCGGTCCGAGACGTTGACGACCCGCACCCCCTCGAGGGCCTTGAGCCGGGTGACGATCTCCTGGCCGTGGCGGTCGTCGCGGGCCTTGATGGTGATGTCGCGGACGATGGTGTCCCGGACCAACTCGACCAGGTCCACCGCGCCGATGTCCCCACCCGCCTCGCCGATCGTGGAGGTGACGCGCCCGAGCATGCCCGGGCGGTTCTTGATCTCCACCCGAACCGTGATGGAGTAGCTCGCGCTCGGTGTTATGATCCCCATGTTTTAAGTAAGTTACACTATATCTATCAGAATAAGCTTGAGGTCTGTACCGCCCCCCTGCCGGACCCAAGCAGTCTAGCACGGCCTGAGTCGCGGAGACAACGACCGCCTAGGCGCTCGGCTTGGTCCAGATCCCGCGGTCGTGCATGAGCCGGACCTGCCGGCGGATGACCTTCTGCCGGTACTCGGCGTGCTTCATCGGCTCGCGCTTGAGGTAGAGGTTCTTCGGGTAGATGGGGTCCTTGTAGAGGAGCTGGTAGAGCTCCGTGCGGAGGTCCTTCATCCAGTTGTCCCACTGGGCGCTCGCCCGGTGGTGGCGGAGGGCCTCGATGTCGATGACCCCGGCGACGTAGGTCGAGCCGCCGCCGTACTCCTGCCGGCCGACGATCCGCCCCTTGTAGTCGATGATGAAGGAGCGGCCGCCGAAGGTGTCGATGGGGGTGGTCTCCTCGGGGAAGAGGTAGTAGGTCCCCATGTTGGGGGCGATGATGTACATGTTGTTGTCCAGCGCCCGGGCGCGGCTCTGGATCTCGAAGTACTCGTTGCCCGTGTGGGGGTGGGGGTAGCTCGCCCGGTAGACCACCTCGGCGCCGTTCATCGCCAGGGCCCGGGCGTTCTCCGGGTAGGAGCCCTCGTTGGCCATCATGATCCCGAGCCGCCCGATCTCGGTCTCCACGACCGGCCAGAAGGCCTGGAGACTGTTCCCGTACTTGGCGACCCACCAGTCGTAGACGTCGTGGGGGCAGACCGAGTGCTCCACCGGGAAGAGGGGGGAGACCTTGTAGTGCTTGAGGATCACCTTGCCCCGGGGGTTCAGGATGAACCCCACGTTGAAGAAGCGGTCCTTCCAGTCCGGGTGGCGGGCCTTGGCCTGGGCCATGATGAAGACGTTGTACTCCCTGGCGATCTTCCCGAGCTCCTCGGTCTCCTCGCCGGGGATGTCGATGGCGCACTCCCTGGCGAAGGCGGCGTGATCGACGTCGAGGACCTCGTCGTTGAACGCCTGGAGCGCCCCCTCCGGGAAGGCGATCAGGCGCACCGGGATGGAGAGGCTCGACAGCCACGAGGCGGCCTTCACCAGATGGCTCAGGTGCTCGAGGTTGATCTTGATCTCCTTGCGCTTTCTGATCCCCCGTACCGTCGGGATCAGTCCCACCGCCGTGTACGGCTTGATCATGGCCTCGCCTCCTCTGGACCCACGGTGGATGTCAACGTCGCCGCTCTCAGATGACGCCCTCGGCCTTCAAGCGGTCGAACTCCGCCCGGGGGAGCCCGAGCCGGCCGAGGTAGATCTCCTCGTTGTGCTCGCCCACCCGCCGGGGGCCCGGGTGCCGGATCCGGCCGGGGGTGCGCGAGAGCTTGGGGACGACCCCGGGCATGTGGATGAGGCCGAGCCCGGGCTCCTCGACGACCACGATGTCCTCCCGGGCCTTGAGGTCCTTCACGCTGTAGACCCCTGAGGCCGGGACCTCGGCGGCGTCGAGCCGCGCCAGCGCGGCCTGAGTGTCGAGCCGTGCGACCCAGCCCGCCACGACCTCGTCCACCGCCTCCCGATGGGCCAGGCGGTCGGGCATGGTCGGGTACCGCGCCACCAGCTCGGCCTGGCCCATCGCCTCGGCGAGCCGGGCGAACATCCGGTCGTTGGTGCACGCGACGGCGATCCACTTCCCGTCGCGGGTCCGGTAGTGGTTGTGCGGGACCGCGCTCTCGGCCATGGAGCCGATCCGCTCCCGGACGTACCCGAACGCGCCGTAGACCGGGATCGCGTCGTCGAGCATCCGGAGGATCGGCTCGTAGAGGGCCAGGTCCACCACCTGCCCCTCGCCGGTCCGCCGGCGGTGCTCGAGCGCGATCAGCGCCCCGAGGGCGCCCATCACCCCGGCCAGGTAGTCGGGGATCGTCGGCGTCCCCGGCGTCACCGGGGCGCGGTCCGGATAGCCGGAGAGGTACGAGATCCCGCCGACGGCCGCGGCGATCCGGCCGAAGCCGGGGCGCTCCCTCAGCGGGCCGGTCTGGCCGAAGGCCGAGATCCGCACCACGATGAGGCCGGGGTTCTCGGCCTGGAGGGTCGCGGGGTCGAGCCCCCAGCGCTCCAGGGTCCCGGGGCGGAAGTTCTCGGTGACGATGTCGGCTTCGCGGGCCAGCCGCCGGAGGAGGGCCTGGCCGTCCGGGTGGCGGAGGTTGCAGGTGATGGACTTCTTGTTGCGCGCCTCGGTGAGCCACCAGAGGGAGACCCCGTCGGCCTGGCGGCCGAGCCGGCGGAGGTCGTCGCCCGCGCCCGGCTGCTCCACCTTGATCACCTCGGCCCCGAACTCGCCGAGGAGGGTCGCCGAGACCGGCGCCGCCACGAAGGTGGCGAGGTCGAGGACCGTGAGGCCCTCCAGCGCCCCCGGGCTCACGGCACCCCCGGGACGGGACCGCCCTGCTGCCGGAGGACCTCCTCCATGATCATCTGGTTCAGCTCCTCGATCAGGCGCCGCGGGTCCTGCCGGCCGTCGTTCCGGATCAGCTCGCGCACGTGGGCCGGCCGGGCCGAGAGCATGATCAGGGTCGTCCCGATGGCGACCGCCTCCTCGATGGAGTGGGTGACGAAGAGGATGGTCTTGCCGGTCTCGGCCCAGATCCGCCTGACCTCGGCCTGCATGATCCGCCGGTTCTGGGCGTCCAGGCCTCCGAACGGCTCGTCCATCAGGAGGAGGTCGGGCTCGATGGCCAGGGCCCTGGCGATGGCGGCGCGCTGCCGCATCCCGCCCGAGACCCGGTTCGGGTAGTACTCCTCGAAGCCGTGAAGCCCGACGAAGCGAAGGTAGCGCCGGGCGACCTCGTGACGCTCGGCCCTCCCCTGCCCCAGGGGGCGGAGGACCAGGGCCACGTTCTCCTCGAGGGTCTGCCAGGGGAGGAGACGGTCCTCCTGGAAGACCACCCCGACCGGCAGGGTGTGGTTCCCCCCGTAGGTGACCGGCCGGCCGGCGATGCGGACCTCCCCCGCGGTCGGCGGCTCCATCCCCCCGATGATCCTGAGGAGCGTAGTCTTCCCGCAGCCGTTGGGGCCCATCAGGCAGACGAACTCCCCCTCCGCGGCCTCGAAGGTCACCGCGTCCAGGATCGGCAGGAGGTAGTGTTTGGAGATCCCGAGGACCTCGAGCTTCATCGCCACCGCTCGAGCCGCCGGGTGAGCCCCTCGAAGAGCAGCTTGTCGGTCACGAGCATGATCAGGATCATCACCAGGGCCCACACGAAGACCATCTGGGTCGCCAGGATCTCGCGGCTGTAGTTCATGATGTAGCCGATCCCCGAGGTCACCCCGAAGATCTCCGCGACGACGCTCACCTTGAGGGCGAGTCCGAACCCGACCTTCATCCCGGCGACGAGGTAGGGGATGGTGGAGGGAATCACGATGGCCCGGAACCGCTCCCACCCCGAGAGGCGGTAGACCTGCCCCATCTCGAGGAGGCGGCGGTCCACGCTCTCGACCCCCTCCACGACGTTGGCCCCCATCACGGGGAGGGTGATCATGAAGGTGGTGAAGATGGGGGCCATGTCGGTCAGCCCGAACCAGATCAGGGAGACGACGATCCAGACGAAGACGGACGTGGAGTTGAGGACGGTGACGGTGTCCCTGACCACGACCCGGGCCGGCCGCCAGACGAAGGCGGCGAGCCCCATGAAGACGGCCAGACAAAGGGCGCCCCCGAAGCCGATGGCGATCCGGTAGAGGGAGGCCCAGGTGTGGCGCCAGAGCTCGCCGGACTGGAGCACGGCGAGCAGCCCCTCGACCACCGAGCCGGGGGGCGGCAGGATGTAGGCGCCGTAGCGGCGGGCGAGGGACTCCCAGATCGCCAGGATGATCGCAAAGACGACGAGGGTGGGGAGGTGGAGCCGCTGGCTCCACCTCCCCCACCCCTGCCAGCCCAGCTTCTTGGCCTCAGTCATCGGCACACGCTCGGCTCGGCGCCCCCTCGCTCCA
>JACPHL010000045.1 GCA_016188625.1 Candidatus Rokuibacteriota bacterium
ATCAAGGAGGCGACCCTCCAGCGCCTCGACCACTACCTCGAGCTGCTCGCCGACAACGGCGCCAAGGCCGGCGGCGTGGTCCACTGGGCGGCCGACGCCCGGGAGGCCCGGGAGATCATCCTGGGCCTCGCCCGCGAGCGCGGGGTCCGGCTCGTGGTCAAATCCAAGTCCATGGCGACGGAGGAGATCCACCTCAACGAGGCCCTGGAGGCCGCCGGGATCACCCCGGTGGAGACCGACCTCGGCGAGTACATCATCCAGCTCGCGCGGGAGCGCCCCTCCCACATCATCGCCCCGGCGATCCACAAGACCAGGGGGCAGGTGGCCGAGCTCTTCTCGGCCCGGGTCGGCGAGACCCTGCCGCCCGACCCCGAGATCCTCACCCGGGTGGCCCGCCGGGAGCTGCGGGAGAAGTTCCTCCGGGCGGACATGGGGATCAGCGGGGCCAACTTCGCCATCGCCGAGACCGGGAGCATCGTCCTGATCACCAACGAGGGGCACGGCCGGCTCATCACCACCGTGCCCCGGATCCACGTGGCCCTCATGGGGGTGGAGAAGGTCATCCCCTCCATGACCGACCTCATGGTCTTCCTCCGGACCCTGCCGCGCGCGGCGACCGGGCAGAAGATCTCGAGCTACGTCACCCTGATCCGGGGGCCCCGGCGGCCGGGGGAGGCGGACGGGCCGGAGGAGTTCCATCTCGTCGTCATGGACAACGGCCGGATCCGCCAGCTCGCGGGGACCCTCCGCGAGGCCCTCTATTGCCTCCGGTGTGGCGCCTGCCTCAACGTCTGTCCCGTCTACCGGCAGATCGGCGGACACGCCTACGGCTCCACCTACTCCGGCCCCATCGGGATCCTCCTCACGGCCATGATCGAGGGTCATCGCGCCGCCCGGGAGCTCGCCCACGCCTCGAGCCTCTGCGGGGCCTGCCAGGAGGCCTGCCCGGTCAAGATCGACATCCCCCGGATGCTGATCGAGCTCCGCCGCCACCTGGACGAGGAGCGGATCGCCCCCGCGGCCGAGCGGGCGCTCTTCGGGGCCTTCGCGCGCCTGCTCGAGCGGCCGGCGCTCTTCGGGCTGACGGCGCGGCTGGGGCGGCTCCTCCAGCGCCCCTTCCTGCGCGCCGGCCGGCTGCGCGCCCTCCCGTTCTTCCTCCGGGGATGGACGGGGGAGCGCGACCTCCCGGCCGTGGCCCCGCGCACCTTCCGCGAGCGCTGGGCTGCCCTCGAGCGGGAGGACTCATAGGTGGCGACGCGCGAGGAGTTCCTCCGGCGTGTCCGCGAGGAGATGCAGAAGACCAAGGGCCTCTTCCCGGCCGAGGTCTCCGTCCCACCCGCGGCCCCGGGCGAGGAGCTCCGGGGGATCCGCCAGCGAGTTGAGGCCTCCTGGGAGGCGCTGCTCGAGCGGTTCCGGGTCGAGCTGGAGCGGGTGGGGGGACGGTGCTACCGGTCCCGGAACCCCGAGGAGGCGACCGATCGGGTCATCGCCCTGGCCCGCGAGCGCGAGGTCCGTCGGATCGCGACCTGGAACTGGGGTGCCCTGGACCGCCTCCTCCACGCCGAGCGCCTCGAGGCCGCGGGGTTCCAGGTGCGGGAGGGCTCGCCGGTCAGCCTCGAGGGGACCGACCGGGGCGAGCTCCAGGGGTGGGTGGCCGGCGCCGACCTCGGGGTGACGGGGGCGGACTTCGCGGTGGCCGAGACGGGGAGCCTGATCCTGACCTCGGGCCCGGGGCGGGGGCGCGGGGTCTCGCTCCTGCCGCCCTACCACGTCGCCCTCTTCGGGCGGGCCCAGCTCCTCCCGGGCCTGGACGAGGTGGGCGTCGCCTTCGAGGCCCTGCACGGGCCCGGCGGGCTCGAGGGGGCCTCGATCACCTTCATCACCGGCCCGAGCCGGACCGCCGACATCGAGTTGACCCTCACCCGAGGGGTCCACGGCCCGAAGGAGGTCCACGTCATCTTCGTCGAGGGGTGAGCGCGCCGTGGAGGAGCCGCAGGCGAAGAGGTACTTCACCCTGAAGGAGGCCGAGACCCTGATCCCGCGCCTCGAGGCGATCGTGGGCCGGCTCATGGACTGCCGCTCCGAGGCTGGGCGGCTCCGGGCCTCGCTCCAGGAGGAGCAGCGGAGGGTCGCCCTCTCCGGGGGCTTCCAGCTCGACCGTGAGGCCTGGCGGGAGCGGAGGGAACGGCTCGAGGCCTCGGCCCGCGAGATGGAGGCCCGGGTGGAGGAGATCCTGGGGCTGGGGGCCGTGCCCAAGGACCTCGAGCTGGGCCTGGTGGACTTCCCCTTCCTGCTCGGGGACCAGGAGGTGAACCTCTGCTGGCGCTTCGGGGAGAAGCGGATCCGTTTCTGGCATGGGCTGGACGAGGGGTTCGCCGGCCGGAAGCCGCTCCCCGACGAGCTCGTGGAGGGGGAGTGAGGCGGGTGCGCTACGAGGCCATCCTCTTCGACCTCTTCGATACCCTGGTCCTCTTCGACCGGGATCGCCTCCCCCTCGTCCAGCTCGACGGGAGGGCGGTGCGCACGACGGCCGGCCACCTCCACCCGCTCCTCGCCGAGCGCTACCCGGAGACCACCCTCGACGCCTTCCACGACGCCCTGGTCTGGAGCTACCAGGAGGCCGAGCGCCGGCGGGCGCGGGACCACCGGGAGATCCCGGCCGGCGAGCGGTTCCGGCTCTGCTACGGCCGGCTGGGGCTCGACCCCGGGGCGGTCCCGGAGGAGGTGACCGGGCGGCTCCTGGCGGCCCACATGCTCCACCTGGCGAGGGCGGCCGAGTGCCCCGCCGATCACCTGGCGCTCCTGGACTGGCTCCGCGGCCGCGCCCGGCTCGGCGTCGTCTCCAACTTCGACTACGCGCCGACCGCACACCGGGTTCTCGAGCGGGCCGGTATCCGGGGGCGCTTCGAGGCCGTGGTCGTCTCCGAGGAGGTCGGGTGGCGGAAGCCGAGGCCCGAGATCTTCGAGGTCGCCTTCCGGCGGCTAGGGCTCGGAGCGCGCGCGGCCCTGTTCATCGGGGACCGTCCCGAGATCGACGTCCTCGGTGCCCACGGCGTGGGGATGGACGTGGCCTGGCTGAACCCGGGGCGCGAGCCTTTCCCCGAGGGTCTTCGGCCCCCGACCTACGAGTTGGGCCGCCTGGCCGACCTCCGCGGGGTCCTTGAAGGAAAGGGTTGACAGGGGGCTGCCCGTCGGGTATCCTAATCGCGATTGCCGGGGTAAGTGCCTGAACGGTGATCGATGGATCGCGCGCAAGGGCTTCCCGATGGCCCTTGCGTTTTTTTGTGGTCGCTTGCCCCCAGTTTGACGGAAGGAGCAGTGCAGATGCGAGAGACCGGAACCGTGAAGTGGTTCAACGAGGCCAAGGGGTACGGCTTCATCGAGCGGTCGGGCGGGGAGGACGTCTTCGTCCACTACTCGGCGATCCAGGGCTCGGGCTTCAAGACGCTGACCGAGGGCCAGCTCGTGGAGTTCGACGTCGTGGAGGGCGCCAAGGGGAAGCAGGCCGCCAACGTGACCCAGAAGTAGCCTGCCTCGCGGGCGGGCGGCCCCGGGGAGACCCGGGGCCGCTTTTTTCTGCATCCCGAGCCCCTCGGGGGGCGTCTGATATAATCGGGGTGCCGAGTTCAAGCCAAGGAGGCCGACCACACGATGGCTGACGTCCGGAGGATCATCATCCTGGGATCGGGGTCCGCAGGGCTCACCGCGGCCGTCTACGCGGCCCGGGCCAACCTCGCTCCCCTGGTGCTGGCCGGGAGCCAGCCGGGTGGCCAGCTCACCCTCACCACGATGGTGGAGAACTACCCCGGCTTCCCCGACGGGATCATGGGCCCCGACCTCATGGCCCTCATGCGGCAGCAGGCCGAGCGCGTCGGGACCGAGGTGCTCGACGACGACGCCATCGCCGTGGACCTCTCCCATCGCCCCTTCACCGTCAAGACCGCCGAGCGGTCGTTCCGGGCCGAGGCCCTGGTCGTCGCCAAGGGGGCCTCGGCGAAGCTCCTGGGGCTCGACTCCGAGTGGCGGCTGCTCTGACGCGGGGTCTCCACCTGCGCGACCTGCGACGGCTTCTTCTTCAAGGACCAGGACCTGGTGGTGGTCGGCGGGGGCGACACGGCGGTGGAGGAGGCGCTCTTCCTGACCAAGTTCGCCCGCCGGGTGGACGTGGTCCACCGGCGGGACGCCCTGCGCGCGTCCAAGATCATGCAGGAGCGCGCCCGCCGCGGCGAGAAGATCGGCTTCATCTGGAACAGCGTGGTGGAGGAGATCCGCGACGTGGAGGCGGGGAAGGTCACGGAGGTGCTCCTCCGCGACCTGGAGACGCGGAAGCTGACCGAGCGCCCCTGCGACGGGGTCTTCGTCGCCATCGGCCACACCCCGAACACCCAGCTCTTCGCGGGCCAGCTGGAGATGGACGAGCGGGGCTACCTGGTGACGCGGCCCGGCAGCACCGCCACCAACGTCCCCGGGGTCTTCGCCGCGGGCGACGTCCAGGACCATGTCTACCGGCAGGCGGTGACCGCGGCGGGCTCGGGGTGCATGGCCGCCATGGACGCCGAGCGCTTCCTGGAGGCCGAGGGGCACTGAGGGCCGACCTTCGCCGGACCCGGCGCCGCCTCTTCGGGGGCGGCGCCTTTTTCGTCTCGCTGTGCTATGATGCCCTCGAGGTGAACGGGTGACGCCCCCTCGGCTCAGGGCCCCGCTGGAGCGGCTCTACCGGGAGTTCGACTACCGCGGCCGGATCGCCAACGACGCGATCCAGTTCCCCCGCCGCTACCCCGACCCGGCGGATCGGGAGGTGGTGGCCCTGCTCGCCGCCTGCCTGGCCTACGGCCGGGTGGACCTCTTCAGCCGCGAGGTCGAGCGGGTGCTCCGGGTGATGGGACCGCGCCCCGCCGCATTCATCCTCGGCTTCGATCCGGCCCGCGATGCCCCGCGCTTCCGGGGGTTCCGCTACCGGTTCAACCGCCCCGGGGACATCGCCGCGTTCTGCCTGGCGCTCCAGCGGATCCTCCGGACCCACGGCTCGCTCCGCGCCTACTTCCTCCGTGGATACTCGCCCGGGGACGCCCACGTGGGGCCGGCCCTGGAGCGGTTCGTCGCCGGGATTGTGGACCAGGATCTCCGCCCCGTCTTCCCGAAAGGCCGCCCCTCCCGCGGCTTCCTCCACCTCTTCCCCCGACCCTCGGCCGGCGGGCCGTGCAAGCGCCTCCTGCTCTTCCTCCGGTGGATGGTCCGGCGCGATCACCTGGACTTCGGCGACTGGGTCGAGGTCTCGCCGGCCAAGCTCCTGGCGCCGATCGACACCCACGTGGAGAACATGGCCCGGGCCGTCGGGCTGACCCGCCGGCGGAGCCGGAACTGGGCCATGGTGACGGAGCTGACCGAGCGGTTCCGGCGGCTCGATCCCGGCGACCCCGTCAAGTACGACTTCGCCCTCTGCCACAAGCGGATGTCAGGGGACTGCCCTGGGCGCCGGGATCCGGTCCGGTGCCGCGGGTGCGGGCTCCGCCCGGTCTGCCGCCACTGGCAGCGCAACGGGCGTGGGCCCACCCGCACCGCTCTCCCGCGATGATGGAGCCCTGGGCGTTCGTGCTCCTCGCCGTGGTCCTAGCCGGCCTCGCGGGCGGCCTCCTCTATCTGGCCGCGCAGCTCCGCGGGCTCCGGTCGGCGCGCGGCCAACCCGACCAGGCCCTGCTCCTGCTCCAGCAGGAGATCGCCTCGGTCCGCAGCGAGGGCCGCCAGGTCCAGGGCGAGACGGTCGGCGTCCTGCGCCAGGAGCTGCACCGCTTCGCGAGCCAGGTGAGCCAGCAGCTCGGGCAGGTGGGGAGCGGGGTCACCCAGCAGCTCCAGAACGTCACCGCGGTGGTGGGGCAGGTGCAGGGGAGCCTGGGGAAGCTCGGCGAGGTGACCCAGCGGGTGCTGGACGTCAGCAAGGACATCGCCGGGCTCGAGCAGATCCTCAAGTCGCCCAAGGTCCGGGGCGGCCTGGGCGAGACGTTCCTGGAGAACCTGCTGGCCCAGATGCTGCCCAGGGAGCACTACGTGCTCCAGCACACCTTCGCCACCGGCGACCGCGTGGACGCCGCGGTCCGGCTCGGCGACCGGCTGGTGCCCGTGGACGCGAAGTTCCCGCTCGAGAACTTTCGTCGGATGCTCGAGGAGGCGGACGAGGAGAAGCGGAGGCCGATCCGGCGACAGTTCGCCCGCGATGTCAAGAGCCACGCCGAGGGCATCGCCAAGAAGTATATCCTCCCCGACGAGGGGACCTACGACTTCGCCCTCATGTACATCCCCGCGGAGAACGTCTACTACGAGGTCGTGGTCAAGGACGAGGCCGACGGCGAGGAGTCGGCCCTCGGCTACGCCCTCCAACGCCGCGTCATCCCGGTCTCGCCCAACAGCTTCTACGCCTACCTCCAGGTCATCCTCCTCGGCCTCAAGGGCCTCCAGGTGGAGCAGAACGCCCGGCTCATCCTCGATCTTCTGGGTCGGCTGAAGGGCGACCTCGGCCGCTTTCGGGAGGACTTCAACGTCCTGGGCCGGCACCTCACCAACGCCCGGAACAAGTTCGACGAGGCCACCTCGGCGCTCGCCAGGTTCGAGGCCAAGCTCGAGGGGGTCGAAGGGCGAGGCGAGCAGCCCGCCCTCCCGGGCCTCCCCGGCCAGTAAGGCGCAGCCGACCCGGGACGGTCGCGATCCCTATGGCGGGGGGAGCCGCTGTGCTATGATGGAAGGGCCTATGATGGGCACGTCTCCGTTCCAGGTCTACGGCATCAACGTCGTCGTGAGGCTTCTCGCCGAGGCCCCGCCGGGGGTCCGCCTCTACTGCCCGAAGGGCTCCCCGATCCGCTACGGCGTCGTCGTCGGGCGCGGCGACGGCTTCGACGAGGGGGCCAATACCTTCCGGGAGATGCCCCCCCTCGAGGCGGTGGCCGCCTTCGAGGAGACCGCCGAGGAGGTGGAGGGGCATTACTTCTACGTCAGCGGGGAGGAGTACCGGGTCCTCCGTCTCGACGCTGTCATCCTGGCCTTCCCCCAGGAGTAAGCCTGGGGCGCGGCCGGGGCCGCCCCGCCCGTGGGCGGCGCCGCCTCTCACCACGACGCTCCGGCGAGGATCCCAGCGCGGAGAGGAGGATGGGTCCCTGGCGCGACGCTGAGGTCGGAGGGGACCTCCCCGGGGCGCGCGAGTACCCGAGGCTCCGGGTGGTGGAGGCCTTTCCGGCCGTCGTCGAGGGGCGAGAGGTGATCTGCCTGCGGGATCCCGCGGGTCTCACCGACGCCATCCTCGTCATCCCCCGCCGGCTCCTCCCCGTCCTCGCCCTCTTCGACGGCGAGCACTCGCTCCTGGACATCCAGGCCGAGGTCATGCGGCGCTCCGGCGAGCTCCTCTACCGGGACGGCCTCGCGGAGCTGGTCGAGACCCTGGACCGCCAGCTCTTCCTGGAGGGGCCCCGTCTCGAGGGCGAGCGGGCGCGACTGGAGGCGGCCTTTCGTGCGGGGCCGACCCGACCGCCCCTGCACGCGGGCAAGGCCTATGCGGGCGATCCCCAGGGGCTCCGGGCCCAGATCGAGGCCTGCTTCACCCACGCCGACGGACCCGGCCTCCCCGGCCCGGCCACGGCCGGGAGGCTCCGGGCCGTGATCGCCCCCCACATCGACCTCCACCGGGGTGGTCCGGCCTACGCCTGGACGTACCGGGCCGTCGCCGAGGCGGCCGAGGCCGAGTGCTTCATCATCTTCGGGACGGCCCATGCCGGCATGCCGCACCCCTTCGCGGTGACCCCCAAGACCTACGACACCCCCCTCGGCCCGCTCCCGGTGGATCGGGAGTTCATCGAGACGCTCGGGCATCGCTACGGCGGGAATCTCCTCGGCTCGGAGTTCGCCCACCGGGCGGAGCACTCCATCGAGTTCCAGGCGGTGTTCCTTCGCTATCTGTTCGCCGGCCGACGGGAGTTCACGGTCGTGCCGATCCTGGCCAGCTTCCTCCACGAGGCGCTGGCGGCCGGCGTCGATCCCGAGGCCGACCCCCGGGTG
>JACPHL010000314.1 GCA_016188625.1 Candidatus Rokuibacteriota bacterium
CCGCGCCGGTGAGGACCAGCTCGATCCGCTTCTCCCGGAGCCGGCGCTTGGGATGCTCGGCCTGGATCCCCACGATCTGCTCGATCTCCCCCCGCCCCAGGTTGCGGAAGATGATCACCTCGTCGATCCGGTTGAGGAGCTCCGGGCGGAGCGTCGCGCGCAGCTCCTGGAGGAGGAGCGGCCGCACCTTCTCGGGTTTCTCGTACTCGCGGAAGATGTGGCTGCCCAGGTTCGAGGTCATGATGACCACCGTGTTCCTGAAGTCCACGGTCCGGCCGTGGCCGTCGGTGAGGCGGCCGTCGTCCAGGAGCTGGAGGAGGACGTTCCAGACGTCGGGGTGGGCCTTCTCCACCTCGTCGAAGAGGATGACCGTGTAGGGGCGGCGGCGGACCGCCTCGGTGAGCTGGCCCCCTTCCTCGAACCCCACGTACCCCGGCGGGGCCCCGATCAGGCGGGCCACCGTGTGCTTCTCCATGTACTCGGACATGTCCAGGCGCACCATCGCCCGCTCGTCGTCGAAGAGGAACTCGGCCAGGGCCCGCGCCAGCTCCGTCTTCCCCACCCCGGTCGGCCCGAGGAAGAGGAACGAGCCGATCGGGCGGTTCGGGTCGGCGAGCCCGGAGCGGGCGCGGCGGACCGCGTTCGCGACCGCGCGGATCGCCTCGTCCTGGCCGACCACCCGCCGGGCCAGGCGCGCCTCCATCTGGACGAGCTTCTGGACCTCCCCCTCCATGAGGCGGACCACCGGGATCCCGGTCCACTTGGCCACCACCTCGGCGACGTCCTCCTCGTCCACCTCCTCCTTGAGCATCCGGCCGGACGCCTGGACCTCGGCCAGGCGCGCGTTCTCGGCCTCCAGGCGCTTGCCGAGGTCCAGCAGGGTCCCGTAGCGCAGCTCGGCGGCGCGGTTGAGGTCGCCCCGCCGCTCGGCGTCGGCCATCTGGAGTCGGCCCTGCTCGATCTCCTCCTTGAGCCGCCGGATCCTCGCCAGGGCCTCCTTCTCGGCCTGCCACTGGGCCTTCAAACCGCCGGACTTCGCCTTGAGGTCGGCCAGCTCCCGGTCGAGGCGCTCCAGGCGCTCCCGGGAGGGCTCGTCGGTCTCCTTGGCCAGCGAGACCCGCTCGATTTAGAGCTGCATCACCCGGCGCTCGATCTCGTCGATCTCGGCCGGCATGGAGTCGATCTCGCTCCGGAGCCGGGAGGCCGACTCGTCCACCAGGTCGATCGCCTTGTCGGGGAGGAAGCGGTCGGAGATGTAGCGGTGGGAGAGCACGGCGGCGGCCACCAGGGCGGCGTCCTTGATCTTCACCCCGTGGTGGACCTCGTACTTCTCCTTGAGCCCGCGCAGGATGGCGATGGTGTCCTCGACCGTGGGCTCCTTGATCAGGATCGGCTGGAAGCGCCGCTCCAGGGCCGCGTCCTTCTCCACGTGCTTTCGGTACTCGTCCAGGGTCGTCGCCCCGATGCAGCGCAGCTCCCCGCGGGCCAGCGCGGGCTTGAGCATGTTAGCGGCGTCCACGGCCCCCTCGGCCGCGCCGGCACCGACCAGGGTGTGCAGCTCGTCGATGAAGCAGATGATCCGCCCCTCGGCCTCCCCGATCTCGCGGAGGACGGCCTTGAGGCGGTCCTCGAACTCCCCGCGGTACTTCGTCCCCGCCACCAGGGCGCCGAGGTCGAGGGCGATGAGGCGCTTCCCCTTGAGCCCCTCGGGGACGTCCCCGGCGACGATCCGCTGGGCGAGTCCCTCCACGATCGCGGTCTTCCCCACCCCGGGCTCGCCGATCACGACCGGGTTGTTCTTGGTCCGGCGGGAGAGAACCTGGATGACCCGGCGGATCTCGTCGTCCCGGCCGATGACGGGGTCGAGCTTCCCCTTCCGCGCCAGCTCGGTCAGGTCGCGGCTGTAGCGCTCGAGGGCCTGGTACTTCTCCTCCGGGTTGGGGTCGGTGACCCGCTGGGTCCCCCGGACCTCGACGAGGGCGCGGTAGATCGCCTCCGGGGTGACCCCGTGCTGCCGGAGGAGGCGACCGGCGGCCCCCTCCTTCTCCTGCGCCAGGGCGATGAGGAGGTGCTCGGTCGAGCAGTACTCGTCCCGGAGCCGCTCGGCCTCGGCCCACCCGCGGTCGAAGACCTCCTTGAGCCGGGGACCGAGGTACTGGCCGCCGGCGCCCCGGACCTGGGGGAGCCGCCCGAGCTCCTCCTCGACCTCGCGGCGGATCCCCTCCGCCCGCGCGCCGAGCTTGGCCAGGAGTGGGCCGACCACGCCCTCCTGCTGCTGGATCAGGGCGAGCAGGAGGTGCTCGGGCTCGATCTGCTGGTGGCTCGCCTGGTCGGCCAGCGCCTGGGCCGCCTGGACCGCCTCCTGCGCCTTGAGCGTGAACTTATCAAACCGGATCTGCCCCATCGCAAACCTGTCCTTTCAGCTCGGAGCCTCTGGATTCCACTTTTTGAAATGTAGCCGACCGGGGACTCGTTGTCAAAACGGGGCTCTCGCCCCCACTGATCGGGAATGCGCCTCACCCGCTATAATAAGGGCCGAGGCGCCGGGTGAGCCTGCGCCGGATGCTCCTGGGGTGTCTGCCGAGCTAGAGAGGAGGGGGCACGA
>JACPHL010000311.1 GCA_016188625.1 Candidatus Rokuibacteriota bacterium
CCGGGGGGATCACCGTGGTCCACGTCGATTGGCGGCCCCCGGTCGGCGACCTCAAGATGGCCGAGCTGCTCGCGCGCCTCGAAGAGACCGAGGAGTAGGACCCCGCCGAGCGGCCTGCCGGGCCGGTGGCCCATGGCCACAGGACGCCGAGGAGGCTCGACGCCCGCAAGGAGTCCGGTCTGAGGTAAGGTGGTCGGTCCGTCAGGTTTCGCTTGGTGACGCCGCGCCCTGCGCGTAGAGTCATCCCGTCAAGGCGCATGGCGACTCCGGGCAAGCCTGAGGTCGGCGGAAAGGACGCCCGCGGGTTCGGGAGCCCCCGCGTGCGCCATCTGATCGTGGTGCGCCGGGACCAGGAGGCCCTCTTCTCGTATCTCGGGGCTCACGCCGCCAGGGACGGGCACATCATCGTCATCCTTGATCGCCGTCTCGGCGAGCGCCGCCAGCGCGTGGAGCCGGTGCCTGCGGAGCGGCGCCTGCGTGACCGTCGCGCCCCCCCGGGCCCTCAGCAGGCCGGGGACCTGCAAGAGCTCGGGTTCGCCAGCTTCGAGGCCCGGCCCCAGCCGGCGGGCGACGGCTTGACAGGCGGGACGGCGCGGGCATAGGGTGTCTTTCTGCGGGGCGTGTGGCCCTGCGCGGCCCGGGACCCATCCGGCGGCTCGGGACGGCCGAACCCGCCCCGATGCAGGAGGTCAGCCATGCCGACCTACGTCAGCCTCCTCAACTACACGCACCAGGGGATCCAGAACATCAAGGACTCCCCCAAGCGCCTGGACGCGGCCAAGAAGCTGCTCAAGGGGATGGGGGGCGAGCTGAAGGCGTTCTACCTCACCATGGGGGCCTACGACATCGTCGTCGTCGCCGAGGCGCCCTCGGACGAGGCGATGGCCAGGTTCGCCCTGGCGGTCGGCTCGGCGGGCAACGTCCGGACCACGACCCTGAAGGCCTTCACCGAGGCCGAGTACCGGAAGATCATCCAGGGGCTCCCCTGAGCCGTGGCGTTTGAGCTTCGCAGTCCGGCCTTCTCGTCGGGGGCCGAGATCCCCGTGCGGCACACCTGCGACGGCCCCGACCTCTCGCCGCCTCTCCTCTGGTCCGACCCCCCGGCCGACACCAAGGGCTTCGTCCTCATCGTGGACGATCCGGACGCGCCGGTCGGGACCTGGGTCCACTGGGTCCTCTACGGTCTCGCGGCGCCGGCGCACGAGCTCCCCGAGGGCGTCCCGGCGCGCGAGACGGTCCCGGGGGTCGGCACCCAGGGGGTCAACGACTTCCGGAAGGTCGGCTACGGCGGCCCCTGCCCTCCGCGCGGCCCGGCCCACCGCTACTTCTTCAGGCTCTACGCGCTGGACACCGAGCTCGCCCTGCCGCCCCGCAAGACGAAGGCCGAGGTGCTGAAGGCGATCGAGGGGCACGGCCTCGGCCAGGCGGAGCTGATGGGGCGCTACCGGCGCCGGTGATGCGGAGTCCTCCGCCGGATTCAGCGGGTGAGGGGCGTCGAGGCCACCGACACGCGGATCGTCGTGGAGGTCTGATAGAGCTGACGTGAGGATCATCGCCCACCTCGACATGGACGCCTTCTACGCGGCGGTGGAGGAGCGGTACACCCCGGCGCTCCGGGGGCGGCCGGTCGTCGTCGGGGCGGACCCGAAGGAGGGCCAGGGCCGGGGCGTCGTCACCACCGCGAACTACGCGGCCCGGCGGTACGGCATCCGCTCGGCCATGCCCATCTCCCGGGCGTGGCGGCTCGCCGAGGCGGCCCGGCGGCGCGGCGAGCCCGAGGCGGTCTTCCTCCGGGGGAACTACCGCCTCTACCGGGAGGTCTCCGGGCGGATCATGCCCCTCGCGGCCCGGGGCGCCGACGCCTGGGAGGAGGCGAGCATCGACGAGGCCTACCTGGAGCTGTCGTCCCTCGGCGGTTTCGACCGGGCGGAGGCCCACGCCCGGGCGCTGAAGGCGGAGATCCGCGAGCAGGAGGGCCTCAGCTGCTCCATGGGGATCGGCCCGAACAAGCTCGTCGCCAAGATCGCCTCGGATCATCGGAAGCCGGACGGGCTCACCGTCGTCCGGCCGGAGGAGGTCGAGGGGTTCCTCGACCCGCTCGGGGTCCGGGTGATCCCGGGGGTCGGCCCGAAGACGGAGGAGTTCCTGCACGACAAGGGGGTCCGGACCATCGCCGCCCTCCGGGCCGTGGACCTGGCGGCGCTGACCGGGTGGTTCGGCCGGTGGGGGGAGGATCTCCACCGGAAGGCGCACGGGCTCTCCGACAGCCCGGTCTCGAACGCCTGGGAGCCGAAGTCCATCGGCGAGCAGGAGACCTTCGAGCACGACACCCTCGGGGCGGGGTTCGTCCTGGAGCGCGCCCAGACCCTCGCCGCCGCGGTCTTCGAGCGCCTGCTCGACGAGGGCTTCCGCGCCTTCCGGACCGTCACCGTGACGGTCCGCTTCGCCGACTTCGTGACCACCAGCCGCTCCCACACGCGGCGGACGCCCCTCACGACCCGGGAGGCGCTCCACGGCGAGGCGCTGCGGCTTCTCCTCCCGTTCCTGGACGCCCGCGAGAACCCCCGGCGGAAGGCGATCCGCCTCATCGGGGTCCGGGTCGAGAAGCTCCTCCGCGAGGACGACCTGGATCGGAGCCCGGCCCTGCTCGCCCTCGAGGGGACTCCCTGAGGCCGCGGCGTGGCGGGGTGAGGCGCATGATCACGGAGACAGCCTTCACGGTTCGTGCCCGCGACATCGAGCCGGCCTACCTCCGGCTCGGCGTCGAGGAGATCGAGCGCCGGGCGGCCGAAGCGGTGGCGACCCTGGCCTCCTGCCAGGTCTGCCCCCGGAACTGCCGCGTGGACCGGCTCCACGGCAAGGTCGCGGTCTGCCGCTCGGCGCGGTACGCCCTGGTCGGTTCCCACTTCCCGCACTTCGGGGAGGAGGACTGCCTCCGGGGCTGGAACGGCTCCGGGACCATCTTCTTCTCCTGGTGCAACCTCCGCTGCGTCTTCTGCTTTCATCCCGACACCCTCATCGCGACCGATCAAGGCCTGACCCGCATCGCCGACCTGTTCGAGCAGGGGCAGGACGAGACGGAGGGGCAGGGGGGGAGGACGCGGTTTCTCCATGGGAAGGTCGGCGTCGTGACGCGAACGGGAGGGGCGGCCCCGGTCGCGAAGGCCTTCCGTCACCACTTCACCGGCGACCTGATTCGGGTGAAACCCTTCAACTGCCCGCCCCTTTTGTTGACACCGGATCACGAGGTCTTCGTTGCCCCTAAGACGTCGCTCCGGGAGATCGTCAAGGTGGGGGCCGAGCGTTTGACGGGGGAGTACGATCTCGTGGTTCCCAAACGGGTGCCGGGAGGGATGGAGCTTGACCCGGCCACGGGGAGGCGGCATTCGAGATGGCGGGAGGCGGAGGGGTACTTCCTGGTGCCCGTCCACAAGGTCGAGCGCGTGCCCTACGATGGCGCGGTCTTCAATCTCGAGGTGGACGATCCCGACCACTCCTACCTGGCTCCCTTCGTGGCGGTCGGCAACTGCCAGAACTTCGACCTCAGCCAGAAGGGGGAGGGGCTCGAGGTCGCGCCGGAGCGGCTGGCGGGGATGATGCTCGAGCTCCAGGCGCGCGGCTGCCACAACATCAACTTCGTGACCCCCGAGCACGTGGTCCCCCAGATCCTGGAGGCGCTGCCGTGGGCGATCCGGGGCGGGCTCCGGCTCCCCATCGTCTACAACACCAGCGCCTACGACAGCCTGGAGAGCCTCCGGTGGATGGACGGGATCGTGGACATCTACATGCCCGACTTCAAGGTCTGGGACGGCGCCGTGGCCAAGCGCTACCTGAAGGCCCCCGACTACCCCGACGCGGCGCGGGCCGCGATCCTCGAGATGCACCGGCAGGTGGGGCCGCTTCAGATGGACGAGCACGGGCTGGCCAGGCGCGGGCTCCTGGTGCGCCACATGGTGATGCCGGGGATGCTGGAGGAGACCCGCCGGATCGTGCGCTGGCTGGCCGAGGAGCTGGGCCCCGACACCTACGTGAACGTGATGGCCCAGTACTACCCCGCGGGGGCGGTCTCCGCGGAGAAGTATCCCGAGATCAACCGGAAGCTCTCCCGCTCGGAGTACGACGAGGCCGTGAGGCTCGCGCGCGAGGCCGGGCTCCGGCGCCTGGACGAGCGCCGGCCCCGCCTCCGTCCGCTCTGGGGATAGCCCCCCGGGCTCGCGTTTCTCGCCGCTACGGTCCCGCCCCCGGGCCCGCGAGCCTGGCGACGGCTCCGATGATCCCGTGCGCGGCCCGGGCGAACTCCCGGACGTTCACCTTGTCGGGGAGGTCGAGGGGACTGTGGTAGTGGGGGTAGCGGTACGGCGCCGTGTCGGTGACCATCAGCGCGGGGTAGCCCTCCTTCCAGAACGACCAGTGATCCGACCAGTCCACGCCCGGGATCCAGGGGAAGAGCGCCGCCCCCTCGACCGGGAAGTCGGTGGCCTCCGTGAAGTGGCGAAGGAACTCGACCAGCAGCGGCCGCGACGCCGGATTCCCGACCGCGGCCAGGAAGTTCCCCCGATCGGGGTAGAAGGCCCCGAAGGGGAAGGGGTAGCGCTGGCTGCCCGGGGCCTCGGAGTAGTACCCGAGGGTCTCCAGCGAGATCATGGCCACGATCGCCTCGCCCCGCCTCCGGGCGTCCCGGGCGTGGACGCGGCTCCCCATCGCCTCGGTCTTGAAGAACGGCGGCTCCTCGACGGCGAAGGCCACGAACCGGAGGGTCCGCGTCGGCGTCGTCCGCTGGAGCAGCGCCGGCATCTCCAGGAGCACCGCCACGCCGGTGGCGTTGTCGTTGGCGCCGGCGGTCCCGATGAGGGAGTCGTAGTGGGCGCCGACGAGCACGATCTCCTCCAGCCGGCTCGATCCCGGAAGCTCCACGATGAGGTTGACCGCCCGCTGCCGGCCGACCTCGAACGGCTCCTCCCTCACCGGGAACCCCCGGGCGCGCCACACCCCGCGGATGTACTCGGCGGCGGCCGCGAGGCCCTGGGGCCGGAAGAGGTTGCGCTCGCCGATCTCGCCCGCCAGGACCTCGACGTGCCGCATGAGCCGGTCGGCCAGGACGTCGATCTCCTCCCGGACCGTCTCGCCCAGGACGGGGCGGACGATTCCCTTCGGCTTGACGTCGATCATGAAGACGTAGCCGATGGCGGCCAGGA
>JACPHL010000076.1 GCA_016188625.1 Candidatus Rokuibacteriota bacterium
CGGGCCCCGAGCCCGACCGGCGAGAGCCTTTCGCCCTTCCCCTCCACCAGGAGCGCCTCCCAGACCCGCTCGGCGTCGGCGGCGGCCAGGTAGAGCTCGAACCCGTCCTCGCCGGTGTACCCGGTCCGGGAGACGAGGGCGTCGGCCCCGGCGATCCGTCCCGGGGCCGCCCGGTAGTACCCCAGCGCGGCGACGTCCGGCTCCTCGGCCAGGCGGGCCACCACCGCCTCGGCCCGCGGCCCCTGGACCGCGATCAGCCCCGTCTCGGCGCTCACGTCCCGCACCGTCGCCTCGAGCCCGTCCCGATGCCCCTGGATCCAGGCCCAGTCGCCCGCGATGTTGGCGGCGTTGACGGTCATCAGGTACCGCTCCCCGCCGAGCCGGGCGAGGGTCAGGTCGTCCACGATCCCGCCGGCCTCGTCGCAGAGGAGCGAGTACTGGACCTGGCCGATCTCGAGGGCGGCCACGTCGTTGGTGGTGAGGCGCTGGAGGAAGGCGAGCGCCCCGGGCCCCTCGAGACGGCGCTGCGGACCGTCCGGTGCTCCTCCACGATCCCCGCGTACTGGACGGGCATCTCCCAGCCGCCGAAGCCGATCATCCGGGCGCCCAGCCTGAGGTGGGCGGCATGGAGGGGGGTCCGCTTCAGGGCGGGTCGGGCGCCGCTCATGCGGTCCCCTGCGCGGTCCCCAGGCACTCCTCGAGGGGGACGGCCTTCTCGCCCATCGCCTCCGCGACGGCCGGGTGGACGATGGCCCCCTCCCAGGCGTTGATCCCCCGGGCCAGGGCCGGGTCCTCCAGGGCGGCGCGGTGAGGCCCCTTGTCGGCGAGCGCGAGGATGTAGGGGAGGGTGGCGTTGGTCAGGGCGAAGGTGGAGGTGCGCGGGACCAGGGCCGGCATGTTGGTCACCGCGTAGTGGACGACGCCGTGCAGGGTGTAGACGGGATCGGCCAGGGTGGTCGGACGGATCGTCTCCACGCAGCCGCCCTGATCGACGGCGACGTCCACGATGACCGCCCCCTCCTTCATCTCCCGGACCATCGCCTCGGTCACCACCCGGGGCGCCCGGGCCCCGGCGATGAGGACCCCGCCCACCAGGAGGTCGGCCCGCTGGACGGCCCTGGCGACGTTGAAGCTGTTGGAGTGGAGGGTCACGACCCGGCCCCGGAAGAGATCGTCCACGTAGCGGAGCCGATCCACGCTGATGTCCAGGAGGGCGACGTCGGCCCCCATCCCGACCGCGACCTTGGCCGCGTTGAGCCCGACGGTCCCGCCCCCGATGATCACCACGTTCGCCGGGGGGACCCCGGGCACGCCCGAGAGGAGCACGCCCCGCCCGCCGACCGGCCTCTCCAGGTAGTGGGCGCCGACCTGGACGGCCAGGCGGCCGGCGACCTCGCTCATGGGGGTCAGGAGGGGGAGGCTCCGGTCAGGCCGCTGGACGGTCTCGTAGGCGATCGCGATGAGCTTGAGGTCGAGGAGGGTCCGGGTGAGGGAGGGGTCGGCGGCCAGGTGGAGGTAGGTGAAGAGGACCAGCCCGGGGCGCAGGCGCGGCCACTCGGCGGGGAGGGGCTCCTTGACCTTCAGGATCAGCTCGGCCTCGCCCCAGACCTGCTCGGCGGGTCCCGGGGAGGCCCCGGCCCGCCGGTACTCCTCGTCGGCGATCCCGCTCCCTGCCCCGGCCCCCGCCTCGACCAGGACCCGATGCCCGCCCTCGGTCAGGGCCCGGACCCCGGCGGGGGTCAGGGCCACGCGCCGCTCCCCTGCCTTCTGCTCCTTCGGTACGCCGACGATCATGCGGGATATGACATCCTTAGCGGGCCAGCGGGCAAACCGAGGTCATTATCCCGTCATCACCGGCAAATTGCAACCCCGCGGCCGGGTTCAGGGCCTCGAGTCTCCGGGCGGACGCCCCTTCCGCCCCGGAGCTCAGAGGGCCAGGAGAGCGCGGAGGCGCTCCGCGAGGAGGCGGCCTTTCTCCTGGGGGGTGCCCTCCAGGAACTCGCGCCGCCGCTCCCGCGTCCGGGCCTGCCAGACGGCGCCCACCGCGGTCGGCGATCCCTCGAAGCCCAGCCAGGCCGGGTCAACGCCGAGATCGCCCGCGCCCCAGACGGTCACGGGCGCCGCGCTGTGCCGACGCTCCATGTCCATGAAGCGGGGCTCGTTGACCCCGAGCTTGACGGAGACCACCGCGGGAAGCGGGACGGCGATGACCTCGTGCCCCCCCCGAATCTCCCGCTCTCCGACCAGGCGACCGTCCGCCCGGACGGCGAGCGACGTGGCGAACGTGATCTGGGAGGCGCCGAGCCACTCGGCGATCCCCTGGGGGACCTGCCCGGTGGCGCCGTCGCTCGACTCCTCCCCGCAGAGGATCAGGTCCCACCCCCCGATCTTCTCGATCCCCTTGGCCAGCGTATAGGAAGTGGCCAGGGTATCGGCCCCCGCGAAGGCGCGATCGGAGAGGAGATAGGCGCTGTCCGCTCCCATGGCGAGCCCGACCTGGAGGTAGGGCGCCGCGAACGGCGGCCCCATCGAGAGCAGGGAGACGGTCCCGCCGTGCCGCTCCCGGAGCGCGAGCGCCATCTCGATGGCGTTCATGTCCGGGGGGTTCAGCTCCGAGCGGGCCCGGGCGCGGTCGAGGGTCCGAGTCTCGGGGTCCACCGAGACCTCCTCGGGCTTCGGCACCACCTTCACGCAGACGACGGTGTCGAGCGGCCTCACGGCGTCCCCCGCTGGAGTTCGGCGATCAGCGCCTCGAGGACCGGAAAGAGGTCGTCCATGACGCAGAGGTCGGCATCCTCAAAGATCGGCGCGTCGGGGTCGGAGTTGATGGCGACGATCTGCTCGGCGTCCTTGATCCCCACGGTGAATTGGGTGGCCCCGCTGATCCCGCAGACCAGCGCCAGCCACGGCCGGGTGACGAAACCGGTCTGGCCGATCTGGCGATCCCGGCCGATCCATCCGAGATCGCACGCCACCCGGGAGGCGCCCACCTCGCCGCCCAGGAGTCGAGCCAGCTCCGTGAGCGGGGTGAAGTCGCCCTTGACGCCCCGGCCGCCGGCCACGATGACCCTGGCGCGGGTGATGTCCACCCCTTCCTGTCGGACCCGCCGGAGGACCTCGGCCTTGAGGGCCTCGGGCGACAGCGCCACCGACACCTCCTCGATCGTCCCCGCCCGCCTCGGGTCGGGGGGCGGAAGCGGAAAGATCCCCGGCCGCACCGTCGCCATCTGGGGGCGGTGGTGGGCGCACTTGATGGACGCCATGACGCCGCCGCCGAACCCGGTCACCTCGCCCAGCAGGAGCCCGGTCCCCTCCTCCCAGGCGAGCCCCGTGCAGTCGGCGGTGAGCCCGGTCCGGAGGCGCACGGCGAGCCGCCCGGCGAGGTCCCGCCCGTTGGGCGTGGCGCCCAGGAGGAGCGTCTCGGGTTTCCGCTCGAGGATGAGCCGGGCGGCGATCTCGGTCCAGGCCTCGGTGCTGTAGGCGGCCAGCAGCGGGTGGTCGGCCACCAGGACGTGATCCGCGCCGTGCGCGATGGCCACGCGGGCCGCGTCCTGCACCTGGTGCCCCGGGAGAAGCCCGGTGAGGGCCGTCCCCTTCTGCGCTGCCAGCTCCCGCCCTCTGCCCAGCAGCTCCAGGGCCACGCCCTCCAGCCTGCCCGCCTCTTGCTCGAGGTAGACCCACAGGCCTGACGCGACCTCGGGGCCGTACGCCGGAGGGATCATGAGTCGCCCCTCCCCTCCCCCAGCGCCTGGCAGGCCAGCTCGCTGAGGTCCAGGACCCTGAGCCGGCCGTCGAGCCCCTTGGCGCTGTCCTCAAGGCAGAGGACGCAGAACGGGCAGGACGTCGCGAGGACCTCGGCCCCGGCCTCCTCGGCCTGGCGGACCCTCAGGTCCCCGAAGCGCTCGCCGGCCTCCGTCTCGAGCCACATGCGCCCGCCCCCCCCGCCGCAGCAGAGGGCGTCCTCCCGGCTCGAGGACATCTCCACCACGGTCACCCCGGGGATGGCGGCGAGGAGCCTCCGGGGCGGATCGTAGAGCCCGTGCCGCCGGCCCAGGTAGCACGGATCGTGATACGTCACCGTCGCCGCCACGTTCTTCGCGAACCCGAGCCGCCCCTCGTCCACGAGGCGCGCCAGCAGCTCGGTGGAGTGCAGCACCTCGATCTCACCGTCGAACGGGTAGCGGGTCCGGAACATGTCGAAGCAGTGCGGCGAGAGCGCGACCAGGCGCCGGACCCCCGCGTCCCGAAAGCGCCGGCTGGTCGCCTCGACCACCTCGGCCAGGTACCCCTCCTGCCCCACCACCCGCACCGCCTCCCCGCAGCACGGCTCATCGGGGAGCACGCCGAAGCTCACCCCGGACGCGCCCAGGAGTCTCGCCAGGCTCCGCGCCACCTTCTGGCTCCGGCGGTCGTAGGTGGCCGTGCACCCCACATAGAGGAGGATCTCCTGCTCGCCCGTGAAGGCCGGCACGTCCAGGCCCCTACTCCACGCGGTGCGCGCCGAGGGCGGCTGGTCCCAGGGGTTCCCGTCCCAGTGGACCGCCCAGAGCATGGTCGAAAGGCCCTTCGGCACCGACCGCCGTTTCCACGCGAGCTGGCGCAGGGCCAGGAGGACCTCGCTCACGGGGACGCCCCGGGGACAGAGGGCCTCGCAGGCCCCGCAGGTGGTGCAGCGCCAGATCGCCTCCCCCCACCGCTCGACGCCGAGCTGGGCCAGGCGGACCAGTCGCCGGACGCTCACCGGCTCCGCCTGGACCAGCCCCCAGGGGCAGACCGCGGTGCAGACCCCGCACTGGAAGCAGGGGGCCGCCATGCCCCGGGTGGCCTCGACGACCTCCTCCCAGACGGCGTCGTCGAGGACGCGAGGCGCTCCCGACTCACTCATCCGGTTCCACCTCCGCCCGGGAGGCCAGGTGCTCCTGGACCACCTCGTGCATCTCGCGCATCTTGGCCGCAAACTCCTTGCCCTCGGACGCCGAGATCCACCGCAGCTGGAAGCGCTCCGGCGCGATCCCTCGACGGGTCCACTTCCTCTGCCAGAGACCGAAGCGCTTCAGCGTGAACTGGTTGGCGTAGTTGTAGTGGCAGTCCGAGCCCCTCTCGGGGAGCCGGCAGCCGGTCACCAGCACCGCCCCCGCGCCCGCCTCGAGGGCCCGGTCGATGAAGTCCCCTTCGATGCGGGCCGTCCGGATGATCCTCGCCGAGGGCGGGTACTGGATCTTCTCGATCCCCGCCTGGTCCGCGCCCGCGTAGGAGCACCAGTTGCAGGTGAAGACCAGCACCTTCTCCTCGGGATGCTCCGCCAGCGCCGCGTCGATCTGGGCCAGGATCTGCTCCTTGGTGAAGTAGGGCATCTCGAGGGCGTCGTGATTGCATGTCGCGGCGCAGTTGCCGCACCCCATGCACGCCGCCTCGACGACCCGGACCTTCCCCTCCTTCACCTTGCCGAGCTGCTCGATAGCCCCGAAGGGACAGGCCGGGACGCAGAGCATGCAGCCGTTGCAGAGGTCCGGCTTGAGCCGGGCCGTCAGCGGCTCCTTCTCGATGCCGCCCCTGGCCAGGAGCGCGCCGGCCTTGGCCGCGGCCGCCAGGGCCTGGGCCACGCTCTCCCTCACGTCCTTGGGCGCCTGACAGGCCCCCGCCAGGTAGATCCCCTGGGAGGCGGTCTCCGCCGGCCCGAGCTTCGGGTGCAGCTCCAGGAGGAAGCCGTCCTCGCTCTTCGCGATCTTCAGTTGGCCGGAGAGCGACTCCTCCTGCGGTCGAAGCGCCTGGACCAGGACCAGGAGATCGGTCGGGATCCTGACCGGCTCCCCGAGGAGCAGGTCGTGGAGGATCACCGATCTGCCGTCGAACGCGATGACCTCCTCGGGGGGCCGATCGGCCGGGTAGCGGAAGACCTGAACGCCGGCCCGCATGGCCTCTTCGTACAGCTCCTCGGCCTGGCGGCTGAAGGTGCGGATGTCCTTGAAGAGGACGCGGACCTGCTTCCCCTCGCGCCTGAGCCTCAGGGCCTGACCGATCATGGAGGCGCAGCAGTAACGGGAGCAACCCGCGCCGTTCTCGCGCGCCCCCATGCATCCCACGAAGGTGACCCGACGGGCCTCTACCTGCGGGAGCATCCCCTCCAATTCCAGGTTGGTGACGACCCGGGAGTCGAGGCCGTAGAGGAACTCGGTGGGCGTGTAGGGGCGGGCGCCCGTGGCGAGGATCACGGCCCCGACGCCGAGCTCGGTGCCATCCAGCAATCGGGCCGAGAAGTTCCCCACGAAGCCCCCGATGTGCTCCACCTCGGTCCCCAGGTGGAGGTGGGCTCCCACCTCGTGCAGCTCCTGTTCCTGCCGCGCCAGAAGCTCCTCCGCCTTCAGCCCCGAGGGGGCCAGCTCGTCGAGATAGCGGAGCAGCCCTCCCAGCTTCTGCTCCCGCTCCACCAGATGGGTCTCGTACCCCTGGCGGGCCAGGGCCGTGGCCGCGGTCATGCCGGCGATCCCGCCGCCGATCACCAGCGCCCGCTGGACCACCGGGGTCCGGGTCACGGTGAGGGGCTCTAGGCGCCGCGCCTTCTCCACCCCCATCGCGACCATATCCATGGCCTTCAGGGTGGCCCCCTCCCGTTCCTGCTTGTGGACCCAGGAGTCCTGGTTCCTCACATTCACCATCTCCAGGAGGAAGGGGTTCAGGCCCGCTCGGGCCAGGACCCTCCGGAAGATCGCCTCGTGGGTCTTGGGGGAACAGGCGGTGACCACGACCCGATTGATCCCCTTCGCGCGGATCGCCTCCTCGATCTCCTGCTGGGTGTTGCCCGCGCAGGAGTACATCTGATCCTGCGCCCAGACCACGTCGGGGAGGCGTCGGGCGTATTCGACGAGGCGCGGGACATCCACCACGCCGGCGATATTGGAGCCGCAGTGGCAGACGAAGACGCCCACCCTCAGCGTCTCGACCCCCGCCAGCGGCGGGACATGAGGCTCCTCCGCGAACGAGCGGGAGGAGAGGTGGGCGAGCGCCAGGGAGGCGGCGGCCCCGGCCTCGGCCACGCTGTCCGGAATATCCTTGGGGCCGCTGGCGCAGCCCGCGGAGTATATCCCGTGGCGGGTGGTGGCGCTCAGCCCGGCCCGCCGCTCCACCGCCCGGATGAAGCCGTCCTGGTCCAGCTCGATCCCCAGAACGCGGGTCAGATCCGCGAGGCCATCGGGAGGGCGGACCGCCGTGGCGAGGACCACCATGTCGAAGGCCTCATCTCTGAGCCGGCCCGCTTCCGTGTCCTCGAAGCGCACCCGGAGCTGGCTCCCGTCA
>JACPHL010000312.1 GCA_016188625.1 Candidatus Rokuibacteriota bacterium
CGTACCGGACGAGCAGGGTCCGCGTCCGGCGGGTGTCCTCGGCCGCGATCAGGTCGGCCTCCTTCAGGACCCGGAGGGCGCGCAGGGTGATGTCCTCCAGGTTCCCGAGGGGGGTCGCCACCACATAGAGGGTCCCGGGCATCGGCGCCTCGGGGGGCGGGGCCGCGGCAGGCGGTCACCCCTCAGGCGGATTCCGCGCGGGTCTCCGAGATCAGGAGGGGCCGCTCGCGCCCGAGGATGACCTCGCGGGTGATGATGCACTCCTCGACCCCCTGGAAGGAGGGGAGCTCGTACATGATGTCGAGCATGACCTCCTCCAGGATGGCCCGGAGCCCCCGCGCCCCGGTCCCCCGCTTGAAGGCCTCGCGGGCGACGGCCGCGATGGCGTCGTCGGTGAGCTTGAGGCGGACCTTCTCGAGCTCGAAGTACTTCTGGTACTGCTTGACGATAGCGTTCTTGGGCTCCTTCAGGATGCGCACCAGGGCCGTCTCGTCCAGGTCGTGGAGGGTGGCGACCACGGGGAGGCGCCCCACGAACTCCGGGATCAGGCCGTACCTGAGGAGGTCCTCGGGCTGGACCAGGACGAGGAGGTCGCCGATGGTGCGCTCGCCGCGGGCCTTGATCTCCGCCCCGAAGCCCATCCCGGACTTCCCGATCCGCGCCTCGATGATCTTGTCCAGGCCCACGAAGGCCCCGCCGCAGAGAAAGAGGATGTTGGTGGTATCCACCTGGATGAACTCCTGGTGGGGGTGCTTGCGCCCGCCCTGGGGCGGGACGTTGGCCACCGTCCCCTCCAGGATCTTCAGCAGGGCCTGCTGGACGCCCTCCCCGGAGACGTCGCGGGTGATGGAGGGGTTCTCGGACTTCCGGGCGATCTTGTCGATCTCGTCGATGTAGACGATCCCCCGCTCCGCGCGCTCCACGTCGTAGTCGGCGGCCTGCAGGAGGCGGAGGATGATGTTCTCCACGTCCTCCCCCACGTACCCGGCCTCGGTCAGGCTGGTGGCGTCGGCGATGGTGAAGGGGACCCGCAGGATCCTGGCCAGGGTCTGGGCGAGCAGGGTCTTGCCCGAGCCGGTGGGACCGATGAGGAGGATGTTCGACTTCTGGAGCTCCACGTCCCCGTGCTCGGCGCCGGCCTCGATCCGCTTGTAGTGGTTGTGGACCGCGACGGCCAGGACCTTCTTGGCCCGCTCCTGATCGATGATGTACTGATCGAGGACGGTCTTGATCTCCTGGGGCTTGGGGAGGCTCCGGATCTCGCGGCTCCGCTCCTCCTCCCACTCCTCGGCGATGATGTCGTTGCAGAGCTCGATGCACTCGTCGCAGATGTAGACCGTCGGCCCGGCGATGAGCTTCCGGACGTCGTTCTGCGACTTGCCGCAGAAGGAGCACTTCAGCACGTTGCCGTTGCCCTCGCGCGATCGAGCCATGCGGACGCTCCCTTACTTGGCCTTGTCGCCGCCCGTGACGGCGGCGGCCGCCTGGACCGGCTTGACCACCGCCGGCTTGGAGGAGATGACCTCGTCCACGATGCCGTACTCCTTGGCCTGCTCGGCCGTCATGAAGAAGTCCCGGTCGGTGTCGCGCTGGATCTTCTCCACGGGCTGCCCCGTGTGCTGGACCAGGATCCGGTTCAGCTCGTCACGCAGCCGGAGGATCTCCCGGGCCTGGATGTCGATGTCCGTGGCCTGCCCCTGCACCCCGGCCAGGGGCTGGTGGATCATGATGCGGGCGTGGGGAAGCGTGAAGCGCTTGCCCTTGGCGCCCGCGCAGAGGAGCAGGGCCCCCATGGAGGCCGCCTGCCCCATGCAGATGGTGGCGACGTCGGGCTTGATGTACTGCATGGTGTCGTAGATGGCCAGCCCGGCCGTGACGGACCCCCCGGGGCTGTTGACGTAGAGGTAGACGTCCTTCTCCGGGTCCTCGGCCTCGAGGAAGAGGAGCTGGGCGATCACGAGGTTCGAGATCTCATCCTCGATGTAGCTCGGGATGAAGATGATGCGCTCCTTGAGGAGGCGGGAGAAGATGTCGAAGGCCCGCTCCCCCCGGGGGGTCTGCTCGACGACGATGGGTACCAGGCCCACAGGTCCTCCTCCCCCCGAGACTTTATTCGGGCGTATTCTCATCGCCTGATCGGATGCGGGCGTGCTCGACCAGGAAGGCCAGCGCCCTGGCCTCCCGCATGGCGTGCCGGAGCCCCTCCAGCTCCCCGCCCCGCTCCAGGAGGCTCCGGACCGCCTGGGGGTTCCGGTTCGACTCGCGCGCGATGCGCGCCACCTCGGCGTCCAGCTCCTCGTCCGGCACCGTCAACCCCTCGGCCTCGGCGACCGCCTCGAGCAGCAGGGCCCGTTGCACCGCCCGGGCCGCAGAGGGGCGGAGCTCCTCCGTCAGCTTAGCATAGTCCCAGGGCAGGGCGTCGGGATCGATGCCGTCCCGCCGGAGCCGCTCGCGGGCGTGGCCGAGCCGGTGGGAGATCTCCCGGTGGACCATCGCCTCGGGGACCGCGAAGTCGTGGCCGGCCAGGGCGGCGTCCACCACCTTCGCCTCCAGCTCCCGCCGATTCTCGCTCTCCCGCTGGGCCTCCAGCTCCTTCCGCACGGCGGCCCGGAGGTCCTCGAGCCCCTGATAGCTCCCCAGGCCCCGGGCCAGGTCGTCGTCCACGGCGGGGACCCACTTCTCCTTGACCTCGACCACCCGGAGCCGGAGGTGGCCCGCCTTGCCCCGGAGCTCCTCGCGGGGGTGGGTCTCCGGGAAGCGGACCGCCACCTCCCGCTCGTCCCCCGCCCCCAGCCCGACGACCGCCTCCTCCATCTCCGGGAGGACCCGGCCCTGGCCGATCGGAAAGGCGTAGCCCTGCTCCTCGCGCGGCTCGGCGCCTTCGGGGGTGACGGCGTAGTCCACGATGACCTGATCCCCGTCCCGGGCCGGGCGCCCCACCGCCCGCAACTCGGCCTGCTGCTCGGCCAGGGCCTGAAGGGCCGCCTCCACGTCGGCGTCGGTGAGCGGCCGCGGCGCGTGCTCCACCTCGACCCCCTGGTAGGCCCCCAGGGTGATGGCCGGCTTGACCTCCACGGCGGCGGTGAAGCGGAGGGGCTGGTCCTCGGCGAGCACGAGGTCCCGCAGCTCGGGCTCCTCCACGGGACGGAGCCCGGCCTCGGCGACGGCCCGGCGGTAGATGTCCGGGATGAGGCGCTCGGCCACCTCCCGGCGCACCTCGTCGGCGAAGTGGAGGCGGATCAGGTGCCTGGGGACCCGTCCCTTGCGGAATCCCGGCAGGCGGGCCTGGCGCTGGACCCGGCCCAACGCTTCCTCCCAGGCCGCCTGCACGACATCCTGAGGGGTCTCGACCGCCAGAGCGCGGCGGCAGCCGTCCAGTTCCTGAACCTCCACCTTCATCGGCCCTTCACGAAAGCAACCCCCCGGACCGGCCGTCAAGGCTCGCCGGGGGGGCGGACCACCGTTCAACCACCTGGGGGCAACAAGGTCGAGTGGAGACTTTCGGGCCCCCGGGGAACTCTCCCAGGGCAGCCCGAAGACATTGTCCGACAAGAAGGGGCGTGTGTCAAGTCATCACCGCGCTACGACCCGACATCCTCGTCGCTGACGAGCCGGCCGTAGAGGTCCGGGCGGCGGTGGGCGTAGATCGCCTCGTGCATCCGCCAGACGTCCACCTCGAAGAGGTTGATCTCCGCGGTGAGGATCTCCTCCTTCTCGCCGGCCAGGGCGATCAGGTCCCCCTCCGGGTTGAAGACGGCGCTCTGCCCGCCGTGGCCGACCCCGACCCTGTTGGCGAAGAGGGTGAAGACCTGATTGTCCAGGGCGATGGCCGCGGCGCGGCGGTGCATGTACTTGATGTCGAAGGTCGCGGGGACGGCGGCGATGATGACGATGATCTTGGCGCCCTGCAGCGCCAGCACCCGCGCGGCCTCGGGGAAGGCGGCGTCGAAGCAGACCAGGATGCCGATCCGGTCCAGCGGGGTGTCGAAGGCCCGCAGCTCCTCCCCCGCGTCGAAGCTCTCCGTCCAGTGGACGTGGGTCTTGGCGTACCGCTCGACCTTGTCGCGGCTCACGTAGACCGCCAGGTTGTAGAGGCGGCCGTCGATCTGGTCGAACTCCCCGAAGATCACCCGCGTGTCGAGCTCCCGGGCGAAGGCGTAGAGGTCCTCCTCCAGGGCGCGGGGGGTGCGGGCGATCATCTCCAGGATCTCGCGCTTGGGGGCGCTGGAGTAGATGTGGCCGTGCACCACCAGCTCGGGGAAGACGATGAGGTCCACCTCCCGGTGCTCGCGGATGATCTCCTTCATCTTGGCGATGTTGAGATCGGGCCGGTAGATGTCGATGTCGATCTGGGCGATGGCGACGCGCTTGTGCATCATCTCCCATCCTCGAGCCGGGCGCCCCGGACTAGACGGCGACCTCGATGAGGCGGCAGAGCCCCACGATGGCCAGGAAGTAGCCGGCGATCCCCGCGTAGACGAGGGGCCAGCGGATGCGGGTCGGCTCGGGCGGCCCGAGGCGGACCTCCCCCTCCGGGCCGGTCTCCACGGGGGACAGCGCCGCCGCGACCAGGATGGTCGCCGCGAATCCCGTCACGTTCCACCACAGCCACGAGACCGACGTGACCTGCCAGAGGACGATGTTGAGGCCCACGCCCGCCAGGATCCCGGCCTTGGTGCTCCCCGGGCGCGCCCAGCGCGTCAGGATGCCGAGCACGAAGGCGGCCAGGATCGGGCCGTAGAGGAGGCTGCCGATGGCGTTGATGAGGACGATGGTGGTCTGCCGGGTCGCCTCCGGGGTGGCGGTGAAGAGCAGGGCGAAGGCGATGCAGAACACCCCCCAGAAGACGGTGAAGAGCTTCGAGGCCCGGAGGTAGTGGGCCGCGTCGCCGTCCCGCTTCCAGTACCGCTGGTAGAAGTCGCGGACCGTCACCGCGCTCATGGAGTTGAGGGCCGAGTCCAGGCTCGACATGAACGCCGAGAGGATGGCGACGAAGAGCAACCCGATGCCCCCGGGGGGGAGGTAAGCGAGGATGAAGAGCGGGACCATCCGGTCGGGATCGCGCTCCAGGGTGGCCGCGACGGCGTCCGGGCTGGACCCCATGACGGCGGCCGCCTGCCCGAGGAACTCCGGCGTGGCCACCACCGCGCCGACGAAGACCCCCATCAGGGTGTAGAGGAGCACCACGGGGAACCGCCCGAAGGCGTTGACCAGGAGCGACTTCCTGACGTCGTCGATCCGGCCCACGCTGAGCTCCCGCTGGACCTGGCTCTGGTCGCACCCGTAGTAGGACATGTAGAGGAAGAGGCCGCCCAGCGTCATGGGCCAGAAGGCGTAGGTCCCCTCCTGGTCCAGGCCCCACCGGCCGAAGTCGAGGATCCGGAGGCGCTCAGGGTCGAGGGCACTCCACGCGGGGCCCCAGCCCACCAGGTTGAGGGCGACCCCGCCGCAGATGAGGATGCCCACCATGATGATGAGCATCTGGGCCACGTCGGTGAGGATGACGACCCGGATTCCCCCCAGCACGTCGTAGAGGATCGTCACCGCGCCGATGACCAGGATGGCCGTCCAGGTCGAGATGCCCAGGGCGGTGGAGAGGATGAGGCCGGCGGCCAGCACGGACACGGCCGTGGCCAGGCCGCGGCCGACCTGGAAGAGGAGGCTGACGATGGTGCGGGTCCCCGCGTCGAAGCGCTGCTCCAGGTACTCGTAGATGCTCACCACCCCCGCGCGGTGGAAGACGGGGATGAGGATCGCCATGACGAAGATGAGCGCCAGCGGCACGCCGAACTCGTAGGCCAGCCACTTCATCCCGCCGTCGCCCTTGAGGGCGACGAAGGCGGGGGCGGAGACGAAGCTGATGGCCCCGAGCTGGGTGGCCATGGTGGAGAGCCCGGACTGCCACCACCGGACCGTCCGCCCCCCCAGGTAGTAATCGCTGATGGTCCGCTGCGACCGGGCCAGGACGCCCCCCGTGGCGACGATCCCGACGAGGTAGAAGGCGATGACCCCCCAGTCGAAGAGGCTCATGGCTCAGCGGGCGAGGGGCAGGGAGACGGGTCGGCCGGTCTCGCCGGAGCGGTAGGCGGCCAGGGTGATCTCGAGGGCGGCCCGGGCGTCGGCGCCGGTGATGGCCGGCTCTCGGCCCGCCTCGACCGCGGTGATGAACTCGTCCACCAGGCCGGGGATGTCGGCGCGCCACCAGGGGAGGCGCTCGGCCCGGGCCTCGTCGGCCAGCTCCATGTCGTGGTAGGGCTTCTCGATGAGGACCGCCCCGGCCGTGCCCAGGACCTCGAAGCTCACGCTCAGCCAGCTCGGGTTCCCGGGGGGGTTCGCCCACCCGCTCTCCAGGGAGGCGACGACGCCGTTGTCGAACTCGATCACCGCCGTGCCCAGGTCGTCCACCTCGATGTCGGGGTGGACCAACCGGCCGATCCGGGCGTAGACCCGGCGGGCCTCGGCCCCGGCCAGCCAGCGGAGGGCGTCGATGGCGTGGATCCCGATGTCCCCGAACCCCCCGAACCCAGCGCGGGCCTTGTCGAAGAACCAGCCCGTGTCGAGGCCGGGGATTCCCCGCGGGAGCTTCCCGTACTTGGTGGCGTGGATGTGCCGCACGGTCCCGAGCGCGCCCTGGTCGATCAGCGCCTTGAGCCGCATCACCGGGACCTGGTAGCGCGGGTTGAAGGGGACCATGAGCCTCACCCCGTGCGCCCGCGCCACCTCGAGGATCGCGTCGGCCTCCTCCAGGGTCGTGGCCAGGGGCTTGTCGCAGAGGATGTGGACCCCGCGCGGCGCCAGCTCCCGGATCACGGCCAGGTGCTGATCGGGCGGGGTCCCGATGTAGGCCGCGCCGATCCGCTCCCCCTCCCAGAGCTCCCCGAGACCCTCCAGGTAGCGCGCCCCGAAGCGCCGGGCGTCCCGGCGCGCGAGGTCGCGGTTTGCCCCGGTCGCCACGACCGCCGCGAGGCGCGCCCGCGGGTGGCCGGCGATGGCGGGGGCGTACTTGGGGAGGTGGGCGTGGTCGTACCCGACGATGGCAAAGCTCAGCACGGCGCGCCCCCGTCGAGGGAGACCGGCTGCCCCGAGGCGGCGGACTCGAACGCCGCCGCGATCGCCCGCACCGCGGTCAGGGCCTGGGCCGGGGTGCTCCGGGGCGACGCCGTGCCGGCGATGCAGTCGAGGAAGTGGCCGAGCTCGTCCACGAACGTCTCGGGGAAGGAGCTGAGGAGCGGCGAGTACTGCGGGACTCCGATCGCCCCCGCCGTGATCACGGTCATGGGCGAGGCGTGCCGGTCCGAGAGCGCGAGCTTGCCGCGGGTCCCGATGACCTCGGTGGTGGAGTAGAAGGGCGCGTACTCCTTGGGATGGGCCCAGCTCACCTCCATGCTCCCCCACCGTCCGCCGGGGAAGCCGAGCTGGATGAGGCCGAAGTCGAAGCAGCCGGTCTCCCGCGCCTCCTCCCGGACCGCGAGGGCCTTAGCGTAGACCTCGGTCGGCTCGGCATCGAAGAACCAGGCGAACAGGTCCGCCACATGGATCCCCAGGTCCACCATGACTCCGCCGCTCCGGGCGCGCTCCCAGTGCCAGTCGCCGCGGGGGAAGGCGCCCCAGCAGCGCTCGGTCCGGCGGACCGCCACGGGTTCCCCGATCCGGCCCGCCGCGATCTCGGCCTTCATCTGGGCCCAGCGGGTGTCGAAGCGGCGGGTGTGCCCGATGTAGAGGTGGCGCTTGGCCTCCCGGGCCGCCTGGATCATCCGGAGTCCGTCCGTGGGGGTGAGGGCCATGGGCTTCTCGCAGATGACGTGCTTGCCGGCCGCGAGGGCCAGGGTCGTCAGGGGGGCGTGGGGGTCGCTCGGGGTGCAGATGTCCACGAGGTCGATCCCGTCCCGCTCCAGGAGGTCCTCGACGCGGGTGAAGGCGGCCTCGGCCCGCTCCGCCACGATGTCGCAGGTGGCGATCACGCGGGCCCGCGGGACCCGGCGCCAGGCCGGCCCGTGGGCGAGGCGGTAGATCCCGCCCGTCCCGACGATGGCCACGTTGAACTCGCTCACGAGGGCCTCCGCTCCTCGACGGCGACCGGGAGGATGTGGATCTTGTGGGTCCGCGTGACGTCGGCCAGGAAGGCGGCCATCTCGGGCGTGCCGTAGTCATTCCCCAGGTAGCGGTAGTTGCTCCCGTAATCGATCACGGCGGGGGCGGACACCCGCCGGCCGTTGAAGTGCTTCTCGGCCAGGGCCTGGAGGATCGCCGGGACGGCGCTCCCATCCTGCGCCCGCACCTGCTCGCCCCGGGCGATGAACCCGGGGACCCCTCGGCGGAGGGCCAGCTCCCGGTGGACCCACTTCCGGGTGCGATCCTCGCCGTCCCGCACCTTGA
>JACPHL010000313.1 GCA_016188625.1 Candidatus Rokuibacteriota bacterium
ATCGGCTGACGCTGCAAGAGGCTGAGGCGGCCCTGGCTGGCCGGCCCCCCGCGCCCTGGCTGTTCCCGTCCCCCACGGGGGAGCCCTGGGACGACCGGTGGATCCGCTGGCACGTCTGGCGGCCCCTCCTCCGGCGCGGTGGGCTCCGCCACCGGGGGATGCACCAGCTCCGCCACAGCTACGCGAGCCTGCTGCTCGCGGCGGGGGCCCACCCGAAGTACGTCCAGGAGCAGCTCGGCCACGCATCGATTCAGGTCACCCTGGACGTGTACTCCCACATCCTGCCGGGGACCTTCGCCGCCCAGGTCGCGGCCCTGGACGATGCGACCAGCCGCAACCCCCGCGCAACCTCGACCCCCGAGCCAGTAGAGATCACTCTGTAGACTCAAGGGGTTAGAGCGAGCCTGGTCAGTACTTGTAGAAGTGGTGCTCGATCTCGAAGGCGACGTCCCGCCCCTCGAAGCCGCGCACCTCCGAGCGCTTCACCGCCAGGTACTCGCGGGCCAGGACCTCCCCCATCGCTTCCCGCAGCGCCTCGTCCCGCTCCAGCGCGTCCAGCGCCTCGGCCAGCGTCGTCGGGAGCCGGCGGATCCCGCGCCGCCGGCGCTCCGCCTCGCTGAGGGTGTCCGGGTCCACCAGGACCGCCTCGCCCGGGTCGAGCCGCTCGGCCAGGCCATGGAGGCCCGCGGCGATGAGGCCGCCCAGGGCGAGGTAGGGATTCGCCGAGGGGTCGCAGGGCTTCAGCTCGAGGTTCGTGGACTCCATCTCGAGCCCCCGGCGCTTGGAGGGGATCCGGACCGCCGCCTCGCGGTTGTCCGGGCCGTAGCAGGTGTAGGCCGAGGACCAGAAGCGCGGCTGGAGGCGGCGGTAGGAGTTGACGCTGGGGGCGGTCAGGGCGACCAGGGCGGGGAGGTGGCGGAGGACCCCGCCGATCCAGTGGTACCCCTCCGCGCTCAGCCCGTAGCGGTCGGCGGAATCGTGAAAGAGGTTCGTCCCGTCCCGGAGGCGCCAGACGCTGTGGTGGAGGTGGCTCCCGTTGCCGGCCTGATCGGGGAACGGCTTCGGCGCGAAGGAGGCCAGCAGGCCGTGGCGGAGGGCGACGCCGCGGGCGGTCTCGCGGAAGACGATCTGGGTGTCCGCGGCCCGGCGCGCCTCGGCGAAGCGGACCGGCAGCTCCTGCTGTCCCGGCCCCAGCTCGGCGTAGTACTGCTCCGGCTGGACCCCCTGGCGCTGGAGCGCCTCCACCAGCTCGAGGATGACCGGCGCGGCCGAGTCCATCCCGATGGAGGAGAAGCAGGGGCTCCGGTCCAGGGGGACGTAGCCGTCCCCCTCCCGCCGGGCCAGGGTGAACTCGTTCTCGAACGCGGCCCTGATCTCGAGCTTCTGCTCCCGGGCGCGCTCGGTCATCCGCCGGAGGAAGCTCCGGGGGCAGGCGCCCCAGGGCTCCCCCTCGAGGGTCAGCATGTCGCAGAGGAGCCGGGCGCTCTTCGGGGTGTAGGGGAGGACGGCGAAGGTGGCGGGGTCGGGGACCAGGCGGATCTCGCCCACGGGCCCGAAGGAGCCCTCGGCGACGAGCTGGTCGAGCATGTTGAACGACTGCATCGCCACCGTGAGCCCGATCCCCGAGCGGAGGTAGGAGGCGAGGAACCGGGCGTGGCAGGCCTTGCCGCGGATCACCCCGTCGTTGCCGCAGTAGAGGAAGCGGATCAGCTCGACTTTCGCGGACTTGCACCGCCTCAGAAGCTCCTGGACCTGGCGGTCGTCCGGGGGTCTTTTGGCGGGCCTGGCGGCCTTCCTGGCAGGCATCGCGGCTCCCTCCTTCCGGGGTGGATGGAGGGATGGTAGCACGGCTCCGGCGGGAAAAGGGACGCCTCCGGTCGATCCGCCACTGCGACCCAGGGCCCACCGACTGAGATACACCTGGACGCCGGGGAGGCGGCGGCACGGGGTATGATGGGAGGACCGCGCCGGCCTCCCATCGTCCGTGGAGGCGCGCTCGTAGAGGGTCGGTGGCCGGGCCTTGGGAGGCCGATGGGAACGGATGGAGACGGCGATCCGCGCGACCCCGAGGGCGAGCGAGGCGGAGGAGTGGGTACTGGTGCTCGCCGCCGCGGGGGTCTCCTATCGTCTCGAGCCGGCCGGCACCGGCTGGGTCCTGCTCGTCCCCGACTCCGAGGTCCAGCGGGCGCAGGCGGCCCTCGAGGCCTACCAGGACGAGGAGGCGCGGGGGGAGCCGACCGCCGCGCTCCCCGAGCGTGCGTCGCGCCGCGTCGCCTGGGGCGTCGGTCTCGCCGCCGGCGGGCTCCTCCTGGCGTTCTTCGCCGTGACCGGCCCGCCCGCTCCCGGCTCGGGGTGGTTCGAGCGGGGCGCCGCCTCGGCAGGCCGCATCCTGGGCGGGGAGCCGTGGAGGGCCGTGACCGCGCTGACCCTCCACGTGGACGCGATCCACGTGGCCGGCAACGCCGTCGCCACCGCGCTGCTCCTGCCGGCGATCGTGCGGCGGCTCGGACCCGGCGCCGGCGTCTGGGTCATGCTCCTCGCGGGGACCCTGGGGAACCTGCTCGGCGCCGTGGCCCACGACCCGCGCCACGTCGCCGTCGGCGCCTCGACGGCGACCTTCGGGGCGCTCGGGGTTCTCGCGGCCCTCCGGCTCTGGCCCGCCTCGGCCGCGGCGAGGACGAGGGGGAAGCCGTGGATGGTGGTCGTCGCGAGCCTCGTGCTCCTCGCGATGCTCGGCGCCGGCCGGGGCGCGGATGTCCTGGCGCACGGCCTCGGTCTCCTGAGCGGCGGCGCGGTGGGGCTGGCCGCCGGCGCCGCCCTCCGGCGGCCGCCCGGCCCGTCCATCCAGTGGACGCTGGTGGCCCTGGCCGCGCTGGCCGTCGCCGGCTGCTGGGGCCTGGCGCTGGCCGGTCTTTTGACTTGACCGCCATCCAGCGGGAGGTCCTCCGCGAGTGCGCCCGCAGGCTGGACGCGTAAGGCGCGGCCGGCCCGGGAGGTCTACCCGGCGTCGGCGTCCAGCTTCAGGGCCGCCGAGTTGATGCAGTACCGCAGCCCGGTCGGTCGCGGGCCGTCCGGGAAGACGTGCCCCAGGTGCGCGTCACACCGCGCGCAGAGCGCCTCGGTCCGCACCATCCCGTAGCCGCGGTCCTGCCTGTCCCGCACCGCGTCCCGGGCCACGGGCGTCCAGAAGCTGGGCCAGCCCGTGCCGGAATCGAACTTGGTCTCGGAGGAGAAGAGCGCGGCCCCGCAGCCCACGCAACGATACGTGCCGGGGACCTTGCAGTCCCAGTACTCGCCGGTAAACGCCCGCTCGGTCCCGCCCTGCCGGGTGATCCGATACTGCTCCGGCGTCAGTCGGCGCCGCCACTCCTCGTCGGGAAAGCTCAACCGCTCCCCGCCCGAATCCCCGGCTGTTTCCCTGTGCTTGTCGCCGGTCGCCGTCATGCATCTCCCCCTTTACCGGTGCCGGCTTTCCCCGGCAGCGTCCGGCTTCCGCCTCGCGGAGAACTCCTTTCGGAATCTGGCCAGTGCGGTGTGGGTTTGGCGGCGGAGGCGAGGACCGCGGGCATCGGCAGCTCGATGGCGCGCCCTCTCTGATAGGCCCCGACGGCCGCTCGCACCGCGGCCCGGATCGCGGCGAGGGCCTCGGGCCGTTGAGCCCGCAGGAGGGCCCGGGTCCTGACGGTGCTCCCCTCGATCGCCTCCCACAGGGCGTCAGGGGACGGGAGCCGCCAGACCTGCGGGATCGGCGCGACCCGGGGGTCTACGAACCCCGCCGCGAGCAACGTGCGCCGGCACTCCTCGGGGTCGCTGAACCGGAAGAAGGGCGGGCCCGGAGGCAGGGGCACGCTGAGGTCGCCGTGGGCCTCGACCGCGCGGAGGACGATCCGGAACCCGACGGCCTCCTCGGGTTTACTCCAGACGGTAAAAGCCAATCGGCCGCCGGGGCGGAGGACGCGGCAGGCCTCGGCCAGCGCCTGCTCGGGTCTCGCCAGGTGGAGGAGCCCGAAGTTCATGACGACCGCGTCGAAGCTCCTGTCGGGGAGCGCGAGCGCCTCGGCGTCCCCCTCCGCGAACTCCAGGCCGGGATGGAGCCGGCGCGCGAACGCCACCATCGCCGCGGAGAAGTCCACGCCGACGACGCCGGCCCCGCGGTGCGCCGCGGCACGGGCGACGTAGCCGGGGCCGGTCGCGACGTCGAGCAGGCGCACGCCGGGGCCCGCGCCCACGGCGTCCAGGAGCGGGCCGACGGCCTGGGTGGTCAGGTCCCCGAAGGCGTCGTGGTACCCCGCGTAGACGGCCTGCCAGCCGTCGTGCTCGAAGGCCTTGAAGACGGCCGGGTCAACGCTCTGCGTCATGCTGGGCCTCCGGTCAGCTCCGGTAGCGCGGCTCGAGGGCCGTGGGGCATGATACCACGGGCTCGCCGACGCCTTTATCCCGGGAAAGACCGGGGGCTCTGGGGCCGCTCCTCCGGATGCCCCCTTTTCACACCGGGGCCCCTCCGGTGTCTTACAATGTGACCATGGGTGGAGACGGGTTCGAGGCCATCGTGGCAGCCCATCACGGGGAGATCTACCGTTACCTCCGTCGGGCCACCGGGCGGGCCAGCGAGGCCGACGACCTCTCGCAGGAGACCTTTCTCCGGGCCTTCAGGGCTTACCGGTCGCTGCCGCCGGACGCCAATGTTCGCGCGTGGTTGTTCGCCATCGCGACCAACCTCTTCCGGAACCGCTTCCGCGCGGGGAAGCGCCAGCGGAGGGCCCTGGAGGCGGTGAGGGCCCAGAGCAGCCACTTCGACGGCCAGGGGCCCGAGGCGGAGACGCTCTTCAACGAAGCCAGGACCCGGATCGAGGCGGTCATCGCCGGCCTCCCGCTCAAGCAGCGGCTGGCGTTCACGCTGAGGAAAGTCCACGACCTCGACTACGAGGCGATCGCCCGAAGCCTCGACTGCTCGCCGGAGAGCGCCCGGGCCCATGTCTTCCAGGCCCTGCGGAAGATCCGCCAGGGGTTGGATCGCCACGAGCTGGTCCAGAGGGAGCGGCAAAGATGAAGGAAACGCTGTCGGAATGCTGTGCCATCGAGCCTGACCTGATCGCCACGGCGACGCAGGAGGCGGAGCCCGCGGCCGCGCGGCGGGTCGAGGAGCACATCGGCCGCTGCGCCTCCTGCCGGGACGAGTTCGAGCGCTACCGCGCCATCGAGGGGGCCGTCGGCGCCCTGCGAGGCGAGCCGCTCCCGGCCGCGCGCC
>JACPHL010000322.1 GCA_016188625.1 Candidatus Rokuibacteriota bacterium
CCGCGCAACTTTGGGGGGAGGTTCGGAAGGGGGGCAGAGCCCCCCTCCGAGGCACCTGATGCGGACCCCGCTCGTCGTCGCCAACTGGAAGATGCACGGGACGTGCGCCGAGGCCCGGACCCTCGCCCTGGGCGTGCGGGAGGGCCTCCAGGGGGTCGAGGGGGTCGAGGTCGTCCTCTGTCCGCCCTTCACCGCGCTCGCCGCGGTCGGGGGGGTCCTCGCGGGGAGCCGCCTGGGGCTCGGGGCCCAGGACGCCCACTGGGAGGCGGCCGGGGCCTTCACCGGCGCGGTCTCGCCGGCGATGCTCGTCGAGCTCGGCTGCCGGGTCGTCATCCTGGGGCATTCGGAGCGCCGGCAGCACTTCGGGGAGCGTGACGAGATGATCAACCAGAAGGTCAGGGCGGCCCTCGCCCACGGCCTCACCCCCATCCTCTGCGTGGGGGAGCGGGAGGAGGAGCGCGAGCGCGGGGCGACCTTCGCCGTGGTCGAGACCCAGCTCCGGGGCGGGCTCGCCGGCCTCGGCGCCGCTGAGGTCGCCCGGGTCGTGCTCGCCTACGAGCCGGTCTGGGCGATCGGGACCGGCAGGAACGCGACCCCGGAGCAGGCCGTCGAGGTCCACGCCTTCCTCCGCGGGCTGCTCGGCGAGGCGGCCTCCAAGGAGGTCGCCCAGGCCGCGCGCATCCTCTACGGGGGGAGCGTCAAACCCGATAACGTCGGCCCCCTCATCGCCGAGCCGGAGATCGACGGGGGGCTGGTCGGGGGCGCGAGCCTCCGGGCCCCCGAGTTCGCCGCCATCGTCCGGACCGTCGGCGCGGCGGGGGGCGGCCGACCCTGACAAGGAGCCAACCGTGTACACCCTCTTGATCGTCCTGCACGTGGTCGTGTCCTTCGCCATCGTCGCCATCGTCCTCCTCCAGGCGGGGAAGGGGGCCGACATCGGCTCCGCCTTCGGCGGGGGGGCGAGCCAGGCGGTCTTCGGCTCCATGGGGGCCCCGACCGTCCTGGGGAAGATCACCACCGTGGTGGCGATCATTTTCATGGTGACCTCCTTCAGCCTGGCGATGCTCGCCTCCCGCAAGGCCGGGTCCGTCATGACCGCGCCGCCGGCGGCAACCCAGCCCACGCCGGAGCCCGCGGCGCCGGCCCCTCCGAAGTAGCGGCGTGGCCCGCGGTCGGTCGCGGGGAGCGTAGGGTGGCGGCGTGTCGGTCAAGCAGCTGCTGATCCTGGCGCCGACGTTCGTCAGCCTGTTCCTCCTCCAGTCCTACTTCTGGGTCCCGACCTTCGAGGATCAGGCGCGGGGGGACCCCGGGCGCCTGACCCGCTACATCCAGTCCTCGATCGGGGACGCCTCGATCCTCAACCCGACGCTCTCGGCGGATTCGGCCAGCGCCGCGATCAACAGCCTGGTCTTCGAGGGGCTCATCGACCGGGACATGGACCTCTCCTTCCGGGGGCGCCTGGCCGAGTCCTGGCGGATCTTCGAGGAGGCCTACCTCGTCGTGGACGGGTCCGAGCGGCTCCCCGACGGGACGCCGGCCACCCCGGAGGGGCTCGTCCGCCACCTGGAGCGCGCCCGGGCCGCGAAGCACCCGAGCCTCCGCCTGGTCGAGCGGATCGAGGTCGAGCCGGCGGAGGCCGTGACCGCCGAGCTGGAGGCGGAGCCGGCCGCGCCGGGGAAACCGGCCAAGGTCGCTCAAGTCACCCTCCGGCGGCCCCCCCGGCTCAAATTCACCCTGACCGAGGTGGATCAGGACTTCTTCGCCAGGCTCGATCGCCTGCTCGGCGGATACATCACGCGGCTCGACCCCCGCCGGTTTCTGGACCCCGCCCTGCCGCCGGCGCTTCGGGCCCAGGCGGCCGAGCTGATTCCTCCCGCCGAGCACAACCCGGTCATCGTCTTCCAGCTGCGGAGGGGGGTCCGCTTCCACGACGGGCACGAGTTCGACTCCGGGGACGTGAAATTCACCTACGAGACCATCCTGGACCCGAAGAACCTCTCCCCCCGCGTCCCGGACTTCGAGCCGGTCAAGTCCGTGGAGCCGCAGGGTCCCTACGCGGTGCGGATCACCTACAAGCGACTCTTCCAGCCCGGATTCGAGAGCTGGGGGATGGGGATCCTCCCCGAGCATCGCCTCAACCGCGAGGCCCTGAGGAAGGAGGCCCTCGCCCTGGGGCGGGACCCCGAGCGGTTCTCGGTCCGCGACTCCCGCTTCAACCGGAGCCCGATCGGGACCGGCCCGTTCCGCTTCGTGGAGTGGAAGACCGACCAGTACGTCCGCCTGACCCGGAACGAAGACTACTGGGAAGGCCCGCCCAACTTCCGCGAGTTCTACTTCCGGATCATCCCCGACCTCCTCACGACCGAGCTGACCTTCTACGCGGGGACGACCGACGAGTACGGCGCTCAGCCCCATCAGGTCTCGCGCCTTCGAGATGACCCCCGCTTCAAATACTACTCGGGGCTCGCCCTCGGCTACAGCTACATCGGCTACAACATGCGGCGTCCCGTGTTTCAGGATGTCCGGGTCCGGAAGGCGCTCGGGATGGCGATCAACGTCCAGGAGATCATCGACTACGTCCTCTACGGGCAGGCGGAGGGCACCACCGGGCCCTACCCGAGGCAGACGGACTTCTACGACCCTACGGTGGCCCCGCTTCCCTATGACCCCGCCGGGGCCCTCCGCCTCCTGGAAGAGGCGGGCTACCGGAGGAACGCCGGGGGGTGGCTTCAGAAGGACGGCAAGCCGTTGGCCTTCACCCTGATCACCAATTCGGGGAACGAGATCCGCAGCGCGATCATGGCCATCGCCCAGAACGCCTGGCGGCGGCTCGGGGTGAAGGTCGAGACCCTGGCCCTCGAGTGGGCGGTCTTCATCAACGAGCGGGTGGACAAGGGGGACTTCGACGCGGTCGTGCTCGGGTGGTCGATGGGGCTCGACGCCGACCTCTATCAGATCTTCCACTCCAGCCAGACGGGTCACTTCCAGCTCAACTTCGTGGGCTACAGCAATCCGAGGGCCGACGACCTCATGGTGCGGATCCGCCAGGAGTACGATCCCGGGCGGCAGGTGGCCATGGCGCGCGAGCTTCACCGGCTCATCGCGGAGGATCAGCCCTACACGTTCCTCTACGTGGGGAAGTGGACCCAGCTCTTCGACCGGAAGATCGCGCGGCTCGTCCCCGGCCCCGACGGGACGTCCCGGTACGCGCCCATCGTCACCACCAAGCTCGGGAGCCCGAAGTTCCACTTCACCCAGTGGATCAAGGTGCCCCACCCGGTGGACTTCCCGGTCCACGCGGCCAACTAGCCATGCTGCCGTTCCTCGTCCGCACGGCCTGGAAGAAGCTCTGGACCCTCTTCTTCATCTCCATCATCTCCTTCGGCATCATCCATCTCGCCCCCGGTCAGCCCAGCCAGATCGATCCCCTCAACCCCCGCTTCACCCCCCAGCAGCTCGAGCGCTACCGCCAGGCGTTCGGGCTGGACCAGCCGCTCTACGTGCAGTACGCGCGGTTCTACCAGCAGTTCTTCACGGGGGAGCTGCGCTCCTTCAAGGACAACCAGCCCGTCTTCGGCAAGATCGTGGAACGGACCCGCAACAGCCTCCCCCTGTTCATCTTGGGGACCATCCTGATCTGGTGCTACGCCTTCCCCCTGGGGATCGCCACGGCGGTCCGGCGGAACACCCTCTTCGACCGGTCCACGACCGTCCTCGTCTTCGCCCTGATCTCGATCCCGGGCTTCTACCTGGCCTACCTCGCGATCATCTTCGTGGTCCAGACCTTCCAGGTGGACGTCATCGGGCTCCGGACCTTCGGCCGGGAGGGGATCGGCCCGTGGTACGCCATGATGGATCGGACCTGGCACCTGGTCCTCCCGTCCCTGATGGGGGCCGCCGCCGGGATCGCCGTCCTTTCCCGCTACGTCCGCTCCCAGAGGCTGGCGGTGATCAGCGCCGACTACGTCCGGACCGCCCGGAGCAAGGGGCTCGACGAGGACCGGGTCCTCTACCGCCACGCCTTGAGGAACGGTCTCCTCCCGTTCGTGACCATGCTCGGCCTGCTCATCCCGGGGCTGATCGGCGGGAGCGTCATCTTCGAGACCATCTTCGCCTGGCCGGGGATCGGCCGGCTGGGCTACGAGGCGATCCTCGCCCGGGACTACCCGGTGGTGATCTCGATCAACTTCATCGCGGCCGTGCTGACCCTGATCGGGACCCTGGTCTCCGATCTCCTGTATATGCTGGTGGACCCGAGGATCCGCCTCTAGGATGCCCATGGCCGTCGAGCGCGTCGAAGGGCGGCGCCGGCTCCGGGGCGAGTCGCCGTCTCGGATCGCGTGGCGCGTCTTCCTCCGGAACCGGGTCGCGGCCGCCGGGATGGTGACGGTCGCCGTGTTCTTCGGCGTCGCCCTCTCCGGCCTGATGCTCACCAAGGGAGACCGTCCGATCCTGGACCCCAGGGAGGTTCGGCTCCCCGACAAACTCCAGCCCCCCCTCTCCACCCCCAACCGGGAGGCGCTTCCCCCGGAGCTTCGCCCCCGGCTCGGGGTCTACCTCTTCGGCACCGACGAGCTGGGGCGGGATGTCTTCGCCCGGATGCTGGAGGGATCGTTCGTCTCCCTGGCGGTGGGGTTCGTGGCGGTGGGGATCGCGGTGGCCATCGGCCTCGTGCTCGGGGGGGTGGCGGGCTACTACGGGCGGGTGCCGATCGGGATCGGGCGGTTCCGCCCGATGACCGTGGACACCCTGATCACGGGGCTCATCGACGTGATGTTGAGCTTCCCCTCCTTCTTCCTCATCCTGACCGTGGTGGCGATCCTCCGGCCGTCGATCTGGAACATCATGATCGTCATCGGGCTGACCAGCTGGGAGGGGACCGCGCGCTTCGTGCGGGCCGAGATCCTCTCCCTCCGGGAGCAGGAGTTCGTCCAGGCCGCGGCCGCCCTCGGCGCCCCGGGCCCCCGGGTGGTCCTCCGCCACCTCATCCCCAACTCCGTGGCGCCGGTCATGGTCTCGGCCACCCTCGGGATCGCCGGGGCGATCCTCACCGAGTCGGGGCTCTCCTTCCTCGGCTTCGGCGTCCCGCCGCCCGACGCGACGTGGGGGAACATCCTCGCGGACGGCAAGCGCTACCTCTTCGATGCCCCGTGGCTGACCTTCATTCCGGGGACGGCGATCCTGATCCTCGTGTTGGCCTTCAACCTCTTCGGCGAAGGCCTGCGCGAGGCCTTCAACCCCAGGCTCCGGCAGGGGTAGGGGACGCCCCGCCGGGCTCCGGGGGTGTCCGGCGGCGTTCCCCCCGGGGCCCGCCCGCGTGCCGGAGGGACCCCGCGGGGGTGGGCCGATATTGACAAGGCGAGCCGGGGTGCGGCATACTGGCCTCCGTTGCGCCGAAGTGGCGGAATTGGCAGACGCGCACGTTTGAGGGGCGTGTGGGGCAACCCGTGGGGGTTCGAGTCCCCCCTTCGGCACCATTCCTGACGGCCTTCCGCGTCGAGGGGCCCTGTGGCGGGGCCCCTTGCGTGCGTTTGCTCCTGTCGGCATAATGACACAGAGCGTGATGCGATCCCTGATGGTGCGCTGACGGATGAGTCTCTCGCTGCCGGTGATCCAGCCCCAGGAGCCTGCCCCCCCCGCGGGCCGCAAGCCTCCCTGGCTCAAGGTCCGCGCCCCCGGCGGTCCGAACTACCTCCGCCTCAAGGGGCTCATGCGGGAGTGGAACCTCCACACCGTCTGCGAGGAGGCCCGCTGCCCCAACATCGGCGAGTGCTGGGAGGAGCGGACCGCCACCTTCATGATCCTCGGGGACGTCTGCACCCGGCGCTGCGGCTTCTGCGCGGTCTCCCACGGGCGGCCGACCTGGGAGGACTGGACCGAGCCGGACCGGGTCGGGCGCGCGGTCGGCGCCCTGGGGATCGAGCACGTGGTGATCACCTCGGTGAACCGCGACGACCTGGCCGACGGCGGGGCCGAGCTCTTCGCCCGGACCATCCGCGCGATCCGCGCCGAGGCCCCGGTCTGCCGGGTGGAGGTGCTGATCCCGGACTTCCAGGGCTCCGAGCCCGCCCTCCTGACCGTGGTGGCGGCCC
>JACPHL010000323.1 GCA_016188625.1 Candidatus Rokuibacteriota bacterium
ACGGCGCCTACAAATCCAGGCAGGTGGAGCAGAACCTCGAAACGATCAGAAGGTTTGTGCAGGCTAATACCATCCTCGTTGCAGATGCCCAAACGGCAGAAGCCTACGGCCAGATCAAGAACAGACTTCGGGAACGCGGGCGCCCAATTCCAGAAAACGATATCTGGATTGCTGCTATTGCACTCCAGCACCAGTTAGAGCTGGCCGCGCGGGACACTCATTTCGCGGAGGTGGAGGGCCTTCCTCTCCAGGTTTGGTAAGCAGGGTCGCCCCTGGCGTGACGTACAAAGCCTATTCGGTCTCTTGGAACCTGACCCAGCGCTGTAACCTGCTCTGCGCCCACTGCTACATGAGCGCCGCGCCCTCGGCCCAGCGCGCGGGGGAGCTCTCCACCGCCGAGTGCCGGCGGGTCATGGACGAGATCGCCCAGGTCAACCCCCACGTCTTCCTGATCCTGACCGGCGGCGAGCCGCTCCTCCGCAAGGACCTCTTCGAGCTGGCCACCTACGGCCGCGACAAGGGGTTCACGGTCGTGCTCGGGACCAACGGGGTCCTCCTCCGGGAGCGGCAGGCCCGCCTCATGCGCCAGCACGGGATCCAGGGGGCGAGCCTGTCGCTCGACTCCACCGATCCGGCCCGGCACGATCAGTTCCGCCACCTCCCGGGGGCCTGGCAGGGCGCGGTCCGCGCCACCCGGGTGCTCCGAGACGAGGAGATCGACTTCTCGATCCACATGAGCGTGACCGACTGGAACGTCGGGGAGATCCCGGCCATGATCGACCTGGCCGGGGAGCTGGGGGCGAAGGTCCTCAACTTCTTCTTCCTGGTCCGGACCGGGCGGGGCGAGCGGCTGACCGACATCACCCCGGCGCAGTACGAGGAGATCCTCACCTACCTGGCCCGCGTGCAGGGGGTGGGGGACGGTGAGCGTCCCACCCCCTCGATCTTCGACGGCCGCGAGGACCCGTGGAGCGTCCCGGCCGGTCGGGCCGGAGGGCTTTTGATCCGCGCCAAGTGCGCCCCCCACTTCCGCCGGATCCTCTACACCCTCGACCCCCGCTCGCCGCTCCTGGCCAACTACGCCCACGGGAGCTGCCCGGCGGGGAAGCACTACTGCAGGATCACCCCGGAAGGGGACGTGACCCCGTGTCCCTACATGCCGGTGGCGGCCGGGAACGTCCGCCAGCAGCCGTTCCAGGCGATCTGGGAGGAGGCGGCCGTGTTCGGCGACCTCCGCGAGCCGAGGCTCGGGGGGCGCTGCGGGGCCTGCGAGTTCTCGCGGATCTGCGGCGGCTGCCGCTGCCGCGCCTACGCCACCTACGGCGACTACCTCGCCGAGGACCCGGCCTGCGCCTACCAGCCCGGGCGGTTCGGGGGGAAGACCATCACCCTGCCCGAGGCGCAGACCTTCGGCCTCGAGGTCAGCTTCGAGCTGGCATGGGAGCCGGCGGCCCGGGCCCGGCTCGAGGCGATCCCCGCCTTCGCCCGGGGGATGGTGGTCAAGGCCGTGGAGGCGTACGCCCGCGGTCACGGGCACGCCGTCGTCACCCCGACCCTCCTCCAGGAGACCCGGACCCGCTGGGGGGTCAATCCACGGCGCCCCTTCACCCCGGCCGCGCCGCCAGAAGGTGAGCAGGAGGAGCGGTCATGACGCCGCGCGAGATCCGCTTCCGCCAGGCCGCCATCGCCTACTTCGTCTACGGGCTCCTCTACATGGCCGGGGCGATCTACCTGGCGAGCCTGGGGATCGGGACCCAGCGGATGACCGGGGTCACCGGCGGGATCGTCTGGTTCGTGCTGGGGACCCTCCTCATCGTCGTCTTCCCCTGGTTCATCACGCAGGGGCCCCGAGCCCCGGGCTACCTCTGGTTCACCCGCATCCTCACCCTGCTCGTTGCCTTCCGGGCCTTCGGCGTCGGGCAGGTCGCGCTGAGGCCGACGATCCCGACCGTGCCGCTGCCGGGCGGGGGGGAGATCTCGATGGCGCTCGGGGCCTGGGTCTTCTTCCTCATCACCCTCGGGACCATGGTGATGCTCGCCCACGCCTCGTGGAGCCGCCAGCGGTGAGCGACTGCCCGGCGGACGACCTCCGCAACGCTCCCGAGTCCGGGGAGGTGAGCTGGACCCCCGAGGCCCTGGAGCGGCTCGAGCGCGCTCCCGCCTTCCTCCGGGGGATGGTGCGGAAGCTGGCCGAGCGCCGGGCCCGGGCCGAGGGGATCCGCGTCATCACCCCCGAGGTCATGACCCGCTACAAGCGGGAGATGATGGGCCCGGCCGCGGCCGACTCTACGCCGGCCCGCCCGGCGGTCCCCTGGACCGCGGAGGCCGAGGCCCTCCTCCGTGAGGTCCCCGAGTTCATGCGCCCGATCACCCGCCGGATCTGCGAGGAGCTGGCCGCCGAGGCCGAGGCGCCCGAGGTCACGGCGGCGTTCATCCGGCGGGCCGAGGAGCTGGCCGAGGCCGAGGCCCCGCATGAGCCGATGCCCTGGACGCCTGAGGCCGAGGCGCGCCTCGCCGAGCGGTTGGCCCGGACCCCCGCCATGATGGCCGACTTCGTCGTCCGCCTCTTCAAGCGCGACGTGGAGGCCCAGGCCCGCCGGCTCGGGGAGCGGGAGATCACCCCCGAGGTCTTCCAGAGGGTCTGGTACGCCGGCCAGGAGGAGCCCGTGGAATGGGCGCCGGAGGCCCGGGCGCGCCTTGAGACCGCCCCCGAGTTCGTCCGCACGGGCAGCCGGAAGGCCGCCGAGCGGCGGGCCCGGAAGGAGGGGGTGCGGGTCATCACCTCGCCCCTCCTGACGCGCTACCGGAACCAGGCGATGCTGAAGGCGGTCA
>JACPHL010000321.1 GCA_016188625.1 Candidatus Rokuibacteriota bacterium
AAGCCCGCCTGCCGCCCCCGCCTGAGCTCCCTCCCCTCGGCGATCAGCCGCGTCCCCGGCGGCACCGTGCTCAGGTAGTGAATGGTCATCGCGAGCGCCACGGCGGCCTCGCCGTGGGAGTTCGCCGCGGCGGCGAAGGCCGCGTCGGCCAGCGAGAAGATCGCCCCGCCGTGGGGGGTCCCGTGGAAGTTCACCATCGCGGCCCCGAGGACCATCGCCATCCGGCTGTACCCCGGCCGGAGCTCCAGGAGCTCGATCCCCAGGGAGCGGGCATAGGGGTCGGCGGCGATGAGCTCGCGGAGCCGCGCGAGCTCGGTCATGGTCACCCTCCTCCCCCCTGCCCCGGCCCCGCGGCCGGGAGGCCGAGGTAGGCCTCCCGGATGAGGGGGTGATCGAGGAGCCGCGGGGCGTCGCCCGCGAGGATGACGCGGCCGCGCTCGAGGACGTACCCCCGGGCGGCGACCTCGAGGGCCAGGTGCACGTTCTGCTCCACCAGGAGCGTGGTCGCGCCCCGCGCCCCGAGCGCCCGGATCACCTCGAAGATCCGGTCCACGACCAGGGGGGAGAGGCCCGTGGCCGGCTCGTCGAGCATGAGGAGGTGGGGATCGGCCATGAGGGCCCGGGCGATGGCCAGCATCTGCTGCTCCCCGCCGCTCAGGGTGGCGGCGGCCTGGCGCTGGCGCTCCGCCAGGCGCGGGAAGGTGTCGTAGACCCACTCCAGGGTCTCCCGGACGCGCGCCCGGTCCCGCTGGAGCCGGCCGGCCAGCAGGAGGTTCTCCACGACCGACATGGCCGGGAAGACCTCGCGCCCCTCGGGCACCAGGGCCACGCCGAGCCGCGCGACCTGGTGGGCCGCGAGCCCGCCGATCTCCCGGTCCCGGAAGGCGATCCGGCCCCCTGCGGGCCGGAGCACCCCGGCGATGGTCCGGAGGATGGTGCTCTTGCCCGCGCCGTTGGGCCCGATGATCGCCACCGTCTCCCCCCGGTCCACGCGGAAGGAGACCCCCCAGAGCGCCCGCACCTTGCCGTACTCGACCTCGAGGCCCTCAACGGCCAGCACGGTCGCCCCCGCCCGCCGCCCGCCGCGCCCCCAGGTAGGCCGTGATCACCGCCGGGTCGCCGGCGATCTCCCGGGGCGTCCCCTCGGCGATCTTCCGCCCGAAGTGCAGGACGATGATCCGCTCGCACACCCGCAGGATGACCCGCATCACGTGCTCCACCATCAGGATCGCCAGCCCCTGCCGGCGCAACCCTTCGATCAGGGCGATCGCCTCCTGGATCTCGGCCGCGGTGAGCCCGGCGTTGATCTCGTCGAGGAGCAGCAGCCGCGCGCCCGAGGCGAGGGCGCGGGCCAGCTCGAGCTTCCGCAGCTCCACGATGTTCAGGTGGTCGGGGGGGAGGTCGGCCTTCCCCCCGAGCCCCACCGACTCCAGGATCGTCCGGGCGCGCGCCTCCGCCTCGGCCAGGCCCGAGGCCCGGGGCCCGAAGACCAGGGCGACCATGGCGTTCTCCAGGATGGTGAGGGTCGGGAAGGGCTGGGGGATCTGGAAGGTCCGGGCGATGCCGAGCCGGGCGATCCGGTCCGGGGCGAGGCGCGTGAGCTCCTGGCCGTCGAAGGTGATGGAGCCGGCGTCGGGGCGGTGGACCCCGGTGATGGCGTTGATGAGCGTGGTCTTCCCGGCCCCATTCTGGCCGATGAGGCCCACCACCTCCCCCGCCCCGACCTCGAGGTCCACCCGGTCCAGGGCGAGCAGGCCCCCGAAGCTCTTGGTGATCCCCCGGCCGCGGAGCAGGCTCGCCATCGCCTCAGCGCCGGACCGCGGGCCGCGCGCCCACGGCCGCCACCCCCCGGAGGACGAGGGGGTACAGGCCCTGGGGGAAGAAGCGCACGATGACGGCCAGCATCAGGACGATGGTGATGAGGCTCTCGAACCCGCCGAGCCGCCGGAGCATCAGCTCCCAGAACAGGCGCACCACGAGGGTCCCGAGGATGGGGCCCTCGGGGGTCCGGAGCCCGCCCGCGATGGAGTAGAGCAGCGGCCAGATGGAGTCCTCGATGCCGAAGACCCCGGGCGAGATGTGGCGCGTCAGGGTGTGGCCGTTCAGGGCCCCCGCCAGGCCGGCCAGATACCCCCCCGCGCCCATGGCGAGGATCCGGTACCGCCGCACGTCGACCCCCGAGACGCCGGCCACCAGCTCATTGTCGTGGATCGTGGCGAAGGCCAGGCCCGTCCGGGAGCGCATGAGGGAGGCCACGGCGAGATACGTCGCCACCATCAGGCCGAGGCCGATCAGATAGTTCCCGACGGCCGCCCCCTCCACGGAGAGCCCCGCGGGCAGGAGCCGCGGGGCCTCCAGGCCGTCCCAGCGGTTGGTGAGCCACCCGAACTGCTCGACCACGAGCAGCTGGGTGATGGCGGTGAAGCCGAAGGTCACCATCCCCAGGTACCACTCCCTGAGGCGCACGCACAGCCGGCCGATCCCCAGCCCCACCAGGGCCGGGAGGAGGGGGCCCACGAACAGGGAGACGGCGGGGGGAAGGCCGAGATTGCGCGCGAGGAGGATGGAGGCGTAGCCGCCGAGCCCGAGAAAGGTGGCGTGCCCGAGGGAGAACTGCCCCGAATGCGCCACCAGGTTCCAGGACTGGGCGTAGATGGCGAAGATGAAGACGAAGGTCAGGACCTGCAGGAGGAACAGCTCCCGGGTCACGGCCAGGAGGAGGGCCGCCCCGGCGACCATGCCCAGGGCGATCCCGAGGCTGGGGGGTGTCCGCCGGGCCCGGGACGCGGCCGTGGGGGCCATGCTACGCGCGCTCCCGGAAGATCCCCTCGGGGCGGACCAGCAGGACCAGGAGCAGCAGGATGAAGGCGGTGGCGTCCCGCCAGGCGCCGCCGAGGAAGAAGGTGGCGAAGCCCTCGACGACCCCGTAGAGGAGCCCGCCGAGCACGGCCCCCCGGATGCTGCCGAGCCCGCCCAGGATGATGACGGCGAAGGCCTTGATGGCGGGCAGGGTGCCGCTGTAGGGGCTGAAGGGGTTGATGATCCCGTAGAGGGAGCCGGCGAGGGCGGCCAGCCCCGCGCCGATGCCGAAGCTCGCCGTGTCGATCCGCCCGACGTCGATCCCCATGAGCGCCGCGGCCAGCCGGTTCTGGCTCGTCCCCCGCATCTCCCGGCCGAACTCGGTGCGGAAGAGCAAGAGGTAGAGCCCGAGCATGACGGCCCACGTCAGGCCCAGCAGGATGGCGAAGTCGTAGCGGAGGTTGAGGAGCCCGAGGTCGAACACCCGGTGGGCGTAGGGCGTCCTGATCTGCGCGTACTCCCGGAAGTAAGGGATGAAGGCGCGCGCCAGGGCGTTCTGGAGGATCAGGATGAGGGCGATGGAGAGGAAGATCTCGTTGATCTTGGCCGTCCCCCGGAGCGGGCGGAAGCCCAGCCGCTCCACGGCGATCCCCAGGAGCCCGACGCCGGCCATGGAGACGAAGACGCCCAGGTACGGGTGGAGGCCGAGGGCGTGCCACAGCAGGAAGGTGAGGAAGGCCCCGGTCATCATCAGCTCGCCGTGGGCGAAGTTGATGACCTTCATCACCCCGAAGATCAGGGTGAGGCCCGTGGCCAGCAGCATGTAGACGCTGCCGATGACCAGGCCCCAGATGAGGACCTGGAGCAGGACGCCAGGATCCAGGATCACCTTAGAAAACTCGGAGGGGGGCTAATGCCCCCCTTCCGAGCCTCCCCCCAAGGCGGCGCGGGCCAAGCCCGCGCTCGGAGCGGACCACCCAACCGCGCGCCGAGGGTCGAGAGCGCGAGCCGCATCCCCCCGAAGACCTGCGCCGGATCCCTCGGCAGGCCTCCCCGAGCCTCGTGCCGACCCGGTGCCGCGGGGCCGGCCTGCGGGGCGGCCGCGACGGACGAACCATGGGTCCGCGCCCCGAGCCGCCGCGACGATCGCCCTGGGCCGGGGGCCGCCGGCTCAGGAGGGGTGCCGGTATCGGGCCTCGCCGAGCTCCGCCGGCCAGATGATGACGGGGCGCAGTTCTCCGAGCTTCTCGTCCCAGAACATCTGCTGGGCGAAGAGAAAGAACTCGACCTCGCGGTGCTTGGGATCGAAGCGGACCTTGCCGCCCCTCACAGGCAAGACCAGCTGCTCCATCTGAAGCTTGCCGAGGGCCTCGATGATCTTGGCCCGGTCGAGGCTCCCGGCCAGCTCCACGGCCCTGGCGGCGATGTAGACCGCGTCGTAGGCGGAGACGCCCAGGAGGCCGGGGAGCACGCCGAACTTCTTCTGGTAGGCGTCCCGGAACCGGGCCCACCGCGCGAAGGCCGGCCCCTTGGGGATCGCGTAGGTGCTGTAGAGGCTCATGATGGTGGTGGACTGACCGATCTTGCCCAGGTCCTTGTAGTAGAGCGGGTCGTCGGCGCAGGCGCAGACCGGGCCGAGGTGAATCCGCTTCGGGTCGAGCCCCACGTCGAGGACCGCCTGCTGGAGCATGGCCACCGTCTCGCCCCGGAAGCCCATGGGGACCAGGGCGTGGGGGGCGAGGGCCTTGATCTTGGTGAGCTGCGGCCGGTAGTCCGTCTCGCCGACCTTGAACCGCTCCGTGGCGACGACCTCCACGGGATGGTTGGCCTCCTTGAGCCGGTCCGAGAAGCCCCGGAAGAACTCCGCCCCGAAGGGCGAGTCCTGGTAGAGCCAGGCCACCCGGAGGGTCTTGTCGGGGGCCATGACGGACTTCACCTCGCCGACCAGGAAGTCGGCGATGGCGGCCCCGTACATGAGCCCGGTCGCCTGGTAGTGGAAGACCATGGCCTTGGAGGGGTCCGGCCCCATCTCGGGGGTACGCGTGAAGAGGGGCGTCGAGGGCGTCGGGATGTAGGGGACCACGTGCTCCCTGATCAGGGGGAGCGCCGCCATCCCGAAGGCGCTGCCGAGCCCGCCGAACACGAGGTCCACCTTGTCCTCGACGATGAGCTTGGTGACGCCGGAGACCGCCCCCTCCCGGGAGGTCTGGTCGTCGCCGATGAAGAGGTCGAGCTGGACCTTGGCGTTCCGGTCCTTGACGAAGACGCAGCCGCCGGCGTTGATCTCCTCCCGGGCCAGGGAGACGGCCCGCTTCTGGTCCTCCCCCGTGGCGGCGGCGGGTCCCGTCGCGGAGGTCAGGAGCCCCAGCCGGACGTTCCGGGCCTCGGCCTCGGCCCCGAGGAGGAGGGCCGCGGCGAGGCCCGCCATGGCGAGGCCCAGGGCGCGGGCCCCCGCCCCCCTCCCCTGCCCTCGAGGGTTCGGCGTCGGACGGTCGGAATCGAGGAGCCGGTTCTTCATGGCGTCCCTCCCTTCCCCCGGATCGCCCGGGATGGCCGGCTCCCCTTCAGGCGGGGGCCGGCGTCGCCTAGGAGCCAGGCCGAGTCACGCTGTGCGCTCACGCGCTCTCGACCCTCGGCTCACGGATTGAGTGGTCCGCTCCGAGCGCGGGCTTGGCCCGCGCACCCCCCGGGGGGAGGTTCGGAAGGGGGGCAGAGCCCCCCTCCGAGGACCTACCCGGGGATGTAGGCCTCCTCGGGGAGGCGCTCCCAGGTCGGCTTCCACTCCGGGAGCCGCCAGCCGAGCGGCTCCACCAGGCCCTGGACCTCCGCGCGGAAGGCCTGGCGGACCTCGTCGTTGTCCCGGACCTTGAGGCCGAGCCTCTGGTAGAGGCGGTTCTTCGGGCTCCCGGGCCGCCCGAAGATGTTCATGGTCCGGATGAACCACTTGTGGAAGGCCCGCTCGCCCTCCTCCCGGGTCGCCGGGGCCTCGGCCAGGCGCTTGACCCACAGCTCCCCGTGGCGGATGTGCATCTTCTCCTCCTTGAAGATCCCCTCGATGGCCCGGACCCACGGTCCGTAGCTCGACCGCCGGGCGTCCTCGAGCTGGTGGCCCGCGCCCCGGTCCATGCAGAAGTTGAACATGACGAAGTCGGCCCAGGTGTCGATGGGGTAGTAGAAGATGTTGACCCGCTTGTCGCTGGAGAGCCGGGCGGTGCCGATGTCGGCCTCGGGGTCGTCTAGGCGCCGGGCGAAGGCCTCCTCGTGGGGGCGGATGTGGCCCGCGACGTCGAAGCCGAGGTCGGCCAGGAGGTCGTACATCACCTTGGCGTGGCGGACCTCGTCCTTCACGATCTGGGCGACCACGAGCTTCTCCTCCACGGTGGGGGCCTTCATGATCCACGGGACGTAGCCGTAGGCCCCGGCCAGCTCCGAGTCGGCCTGCATGGTCATCAGGTGGATCAGGTTGGCCCGGTACTCCTCGGTCATCTCCTCGGGGGACTCGATCTTCTCCCCCGCCCGGATCTTGGCCAGCAGGCGTTCCTCACGCTCCTCGACCGTCATGGGGATCTCCTCCTCTCACGGCTTCTCAAGCACCCGGACCGCCTTCCCCTCGCTCCGCGGCACGCCCTTGGGCGGGAGGATGCGGACCTCGGTGGTCAGGGCGAGGGCGGCCTTGAGGCGGGCCGCCACCGTCTCCCGGAGGCGGGCCAGCTCGGGCCGGTCCTCCCGCCACCCCCCCCATGCCCTCAGGAGGGACTCGGCCGGCTCGACCTGGACCTCGAGCCGGGGCAGGGTGCCGGAGCGGTCCACGACGAGCTGGTAGTGGGGGGCCAGCTCCTGGACCTCGAGCAGGACCGCCTCCACCTGCGAGGGGTAGACGTTGACGCCCCGGATGATCAGCATGTCGTCGGCCCGCCCCTTCACCCGGGCCATCCGGACCAGGGTGCGGCCGCAGCGGCAGGGGCCCGGGTAGAGGGCCGAGATGTCCCCGGTCCGATAGCGGATCAGGGGAAAGGCCTCCTTGCTCAGGGTGGTGAAGACCAGCTCCCCCTCCGTCCCCGGGGGCAACGGCTCCCCGCTCGCGGGGTCCACGACCTCGGGGAGGAAGTGGTCCTCGTTGATGTGGAGCCCGTCCCGGGCCTCCGCGCACTCGGCCGCCACCCCGGGGCCGATGACCTCCGAGAGCCCGTAGAAGTCCACCGCCGTGAGCCCCAGGACCGCCTCGATCTCGCGGCGCATCCCCTCGCTCCACGGTTCGGCCCCGAAGAGGCCGTAGCGGAGCCCGATCGCCTCGGCCTTGATGCCGGCCTCGCGCATCGCCTCGCCGATGTGGAGGGCGAAGGACGGGGTGCAGGCCAGCCCCCGGGGCCGGAAGTCCTGGAGGAGCATGATCTGGCGAAGGGTGTTCCCGGAGGAGGCCGGGATGACCGTCAGGCCCAGGCGCTCCGCCCCGTAGTGGAAGCCGAGCCCGCCGGTGAAGAGCCCGTAGCCGTAGGCGACGTGCAGGATCTCCCCGGGGTGGGCCCCGGCCGCGGCCAGCCCGCGCGCCATCACCTCGCTCCAGATCTCCAGGTCCTGCCGGGTGTAGCCGACCACGGCGGGCTTCCCCCGCGTCCCGGAGGAGGCATGGATCCGTGTCACCTGCTCCCGGGGGACCGCGAAGAGGCCGAAGGGGTAGTGATCGCGCACATCGGCCTTCCGGGTGAAGGGGAGCCTCGGGAGGTCCTGGAGCGACCGGAGGTCGCTCGGGGCAAGGCCGGCCTCCCCGAGCCGGGCGCGGTAGAAGGGCACGCGCTCGCGGATCCACTCGAGCGTCCGGCGGAGCCGCTCGAGCTGGAGGGCCTCGAGCGTCTCCCGGGGCGCGGTCTCGACGGGCAGGTCCCAGATCATGGCGGTGACCCCCCCGGAGGCGACACCCGGCGGGGCGGGATCGGATAGCCCTCGGCGAGCCAGGCGTGACGCCGGAAGCCCACGGCCTCCCGCTGGATGACCAGGTCGTGGCTGAGCCGGATCGCCCCCTCCCGGAGGCGGTTGAAGCGCTCGACCTCCTCCTGGAGGCGCGCGTCCCCTCCGGACTCCCCTCCCCCGCCCTCGAGGGCCCGCTCCAGCTCGTCGATCCGACGGCCGAGGTCGCGGAGCCGGGCCAGCAGGGCCGCGAGCCGCTCCCCGACCCGGCCGAGGGCCTCGGCCTTCTCCTTCTGGATCTACCGCTCGACCCGCTCGAGGGCCTCGCCGCGCGCCATCAGAGGATCTCCACCGAGCGGACAAGCCAGCGCTGGCGGCTCAGGAAGCGGGCCACGGTCTCCAGGATTTCGGGGTCCGCCTCGGGGTCCAGGCTCACCCGGTCCGGCACGATGTGGCGCACCTCCGGATAGGAGACGAGGACCCGGCAGAGGGTGCGGACCCTGGGGTCGCGGTCCAGGAGCCCGCGATGCTCGGGGGCGCCCCACGCCTCCTGGAAGATGAGCCGGATGGCGCGCGGCGCGGCCACCCTACCCCTCCCCGGCGGGGCGCCCGGCGATGTTCGGCGAGAACGGGATGGGGAGGGCAAAATCGGGATGGGTCGGGGCGGGCACGGAAGGGTCCCACTACATCTTGAACTTCCCGAAGTCCTCCGGCTTGAGGTTCTCCAGCCACTCCTTGAGCTTCTCCTGATCGTCCGCCTCCCGCGGGGCGACCTCCACGCTCTTGGCGCGCCGGACCACATCCTCCTCCACGAAGATGGGGGCGCCCACCCGCAGGGCCAGAGCGATGGCGTCCGAGGGGCGGGAGTCCACCGTGATCTCCTCCTCGCCGAGCCGGAGGTGGATGAGGGCGAAGAAGGTGTTGTCCCGGAGGTCGTTGACGACCACCTTCTCGACCTTCGCCTCGATGGCCTCCAGGATGTTCCGGATGAGGTCGTGGGTCATCGGCCGGGGCGTGGCGATCTTCTCGAGCTCCAGGGCGATGGCGTTGGCCTCGAAGATGCCGACCCAGATGGGGAGGGAGCGCTTCTCCTCCTCGTCCCGCAGGATGATGATCGGCATGTTGGATACGGGGTCCAGAGCCAGCCCCCGAACCTTCATCTCCACCCACATGATCCTGCCTCCTTGTGCCGACGATCGGCGGTGCGCAGGCTCGCACTAAGCGTCGAAATCCACCGTAGCATCAGCCCCCGGGCTTGTCAACTCGGGTGACCCGGAGCAGGGACCCTCCCCGTCCCGCTTAACGCTCCGCTCGGGGCCGACGCCTCCCCGCGGGGATGATCCGCTCCGAGCGCGGGCTTTGCCCGCGCAACTTTGGGGGGAGGTTCGGAAGGGGGGCGTTAGCCCCCCTCCGAGTTTAAATGAAAAGGGCCACCGGGGTGGACCCGGTGGCCCCAGCGGCCCCAGCGGGGAGCGGGGAAGGTTAGACCCTCACGCCCGGCTTGGCCTTCCGGCCGCTCCCGTCCCAGACCTGTGGGGCCTTGACCTCGAACTTCGCTTCGAGCCGGTCCCGGCGCTCCTTCCACCCCTCCTGGTACTCCAGCTCGTCCTCGTGGAGGGTGGCCGGCTGCTTGATCCCGTGCGCGGTCCGGAACTGGACGGCCAGCTCCGAGGCGCGCTGCCGGACCCAGTCCCAGGGGGTCCCCAGCGCGAACTGGTCCGAGATGGCGCCGATCCGGCCGGTGTTGATGTTCACCGAGAGGGCGATGCAGGAGATGATCGGCCCCGACCAGTAGGAGGTCTGCCAGTTGATGGGGACGGGGAGGATGTGCAGGTGGTGGCTGCCCCGGCAGTCGCCGGCCACCATCGGGCAGGCTGCCCAGGGCGAGCTGATCTCGCCGGGGGCCGGCCAGTCCCCCTGGGCGAAGGCCACGAGCACGGGGTCGTCCTTCCCGCCGTAGGTGAACCCCTTCTTGCTCTTGATGTTGTGCAGGCGCTCGGCCGAGACCACGTAGCCGAGCTGGACCTTCTCCCCGTGCTCGTCCCGCGTCCAGATCCGGGCGACGACGTAGCGGGACGACCGGGTCAGGCCCTCGATGTCGTAGAGGTCCTCGGGGGCGCGGAGGGTGATGACCCGCTCCCGGAGCCCCTTGGCCAGCTCCTCCATCTTCCCGTCCAGGGCCTTCTGGTCCCGCGGGTGGACCCCGGCCTCGACCGCCTGGGCCCGGGTGTCGAGGTCCACGACCTCGAAGAGGTACCCCCACTTCATCTTGGAGGCGGCGACGATCAGTCCCGTGTTGAAGCGCGGCAGGAGGTAGGCCCCGGTGGCGTAGTAGTTGAAGGCCATGGGCTCGGTCTTGTCGGCGAAGGAGACCAGCACCGTCTGGGACGGGTTCTCGGGGCGCACGGGGAGGGGCAGGACCACGCTGGCCGGCCCGGCCCCCTTGAGGTTGCCGGTGAAGCTGTCGGCGATGAGGTCCTGGCCCGGGCCGTAGAGGCCGAGCTCCGAGGCCTTGTCGGCTCCCAGCATCAGGGCGTCCCACATCAGCTCGTCCACGACCTCCATGGGGACGCGCTCGGACATGATCCCGGTGACGGCGACGTCGTCGCCGGTGTGGGTCACCATCAGAGAGCTGAAGATCGGCTCGCCCTGATAGCCGTTGTTCTCCAGCACGAACCTGGTGATGCTCGCCTTGACCTCCTCGGCCGCCACCACGTGGCCGCCGACCCCGCCCACGTCGGCCTTGGTGGCCTTGACGAACCGCTGGATCAGCTCGGGCTTCCGCGCGAAGACATAGGACTTGTACGAGAAGATGTTGGGGGTGTTGGTCACGGGGATCCTCTCCGCCATGGTCTGGGGGAGATCCTTGGTGCTGTCTTTGGACTGGTGGTAGTCGGCCAGGGGGATCGCGGTCCTGCCGTCCCCCCGGGACGCCCCGTAGCGCTTCTCCCGGTTGGCCATGCGCCCTCCTCCCGGTTGAGATGGTGAGAAAAATTGCTTGCCAAAAAACATCATAAGGAGATAGAATTGCAGTTGTCAAGCATAAAATACCTTCTATTGAAATTTTTTGCACACGATGAGGGCGATGCGGGACCGGGAGCTGGCGGCACGACAGGATCTCCGGGAGATGGTCCGCTGCGCCCAACTCTACTACCGCGCGCAGCGGCACCAGAAGGAGATTGCGCAGGAGCTGGGGATCTCCTCCTCGCGGGTCTCCCGCCTCCTCAAGCGGGCGTTCTCCGAGGGGCTCGTCCGGGTGGAGTTCGACCTTCCCCGCACCCCGCGTCTCGAGGCGGCCCTGATCGAGCGGTTCGGGCTCCGGGACGCGGTGGTGATCCCGAGCGGCGAGGAGCGGGACATCAAGGAGGCCCTGGGGGGCGCGGCGGCCCGCTACTTCGAGAAGATCGCCGCCGATGGGGTCCGGGTCGGGCTCTCCTGCGGCTACACCCTCTACTGCCTGATCCGCCACCTCCGGGAGCGCCGTTTCCGGGACCTCGAGCTCTACCCGCTCTCCGCCGAGAGCACCCTCAAGCTGGTGGACCTCTTCCCTAACACCCTGGTGGGGATGATGGCCGCCAAGTACCGCCCCCACGTCACCGCCTACGCCCTCCCGGTCCAGATCCTCGGCTCCCTCGCCGAGATCGAGCGGGAGCGCCGTCGGCTCCTGCGGAAGGGGGAGGTCCGGCGGATCTTCGAGGCGGCCCACGACGTGGACATCGCCCTCGTGGGGATCGGCGTGATCGGGGAGCAGACCCCCGGCTTCTGCTCCCTCGCCGAGTTCTACGGGGTGAGCGTGACGCGCCTCCGTGCGCTCGGCGTGGTGGGGGAGATCAACTACCAGCCCTTTGATAGGCGGGGCGCGATCGTGGATCGGCCCGAGCTGCGGCCCCTGACGCGCCGGGTCCTGGCCGTCTCGGCGGAGCGGCTCCGGGAGATGTCGCGGGGGTACGGGAAGGACGTGATCGCGGTG
>JACPHL010000324.1 GCA_016188625.1 Candidatus Rokuibacteriota bacterium
ACCGGCGCCGACAGGAGGAAGGAGGGCCATTTCCAGCTCGCCGACGGCGGGAGCCTCTTCCTGGACGAGATCCCCAACATCCCGCTGACCACCCAGGCCAAGCTCCTCCGGGCGCTGCAGGAGCGGCAGGTGCGACCCCTGGGCGGCAAGCGCGCGGTCCCGGTGAACGCGCGGATCATCGCCGCCTCCAACCTCCCCTTGGAGGCGGAGATGGGGGCGGGCCGGTTCAGGCAGGACCTCTACTACCGCCTGAGCGAGTTCACCATCAATCTGCCTCCCCTTCGGGAGCGTCGGGAGGATATCCGCTACCTGGCCGGGCGCTTCCTCGAGGAGACCAGTATGGAGCTCCGGCGGCCCGTGCACGGGATCTCGGAAGAGGCGGCCGAGCTGCTCACCCGGCATCCCTGGCCCGGCAACGCCCGGGAGCTCCGGAACGTCATTCGCCAGGCCGTGCTCCTGAGCCCGGACATCATCCGGCCGGAGCACTGCAGGGTCATGGGTGCGCGCCAGTCCGGGGCATCTCCGGCCGAGGAGCCGGTCCCGGATGGGGCGGGGCTCTCCCTGCGAGAGGCGGGCAGACACGCCGCCGCGGCGGCGGAGCAAACGGCGATCCGCCAGGCCCTCCAGGCCACCGGGGGGAACAAGAGCGAGGCCGCCCGGCTCCTCAAGACTGACTACAAGACCCTTCACCTCAAGATGAAGCTCTACGGCATCAGGACCAGGGAGTTCCTGCCGTGAGGAGGTAACCGGCCTCGGAGGGGGGCGCTGCCCCCCTTCCGAACCTCCCCCCAAGGTTGCGCGGGCCAAGCCCGCGCCCGGAGCGGACCACCCATCCGCGCGCCGAGGTTCAGAGCGCATAAGCACAGCGTTACTCGGACGCGCCCCTCACTCTGGCGCCGGCACCATGGTGGTCCCGCCATAGTCCTGGCGCGGTCGCCAGAGCGTGATCGGTTGATCGAGCCGATCCGATTCCGTTCCCTCCCAACATCCTGTGCGTTCTCGCTCGCCGGGCCCAGGGCTTGTGATGCCGCCTGGCGTCGAGACTCTCCAGACCCCTGGCCCCGAATTTGCGGTATCACACGGCGACCGCGGTGTGAGGACCCGCAGTGGATCCGGGCGCGGGCTCGGCCCTCCGGCGGCGGGGCTTCAGCCGAAAGCCCTCGCGCGGGTCGGCGACGGCCCCAAGGGGCACCCGGAAAGGAGGTGAGTGAGCATGGCAGTGGAGAAGACTATCGCGTCGTCCAGCCTGGTGGAAGTGGTGGACCGGATCCTGGACAAGGGCGTGGTCGTCGATGCCTGGGTTCGGTTCTCGCTGGTGGGGATCGAGCTGCTGGCCATCGAGGCCAGGGTCGTGGTGGCCTCCGTCGAGACGTACCTGAAGTACGCCGAGGCCATCGGCCTGACCGCCACGGCGGCCGCGCCGGCGTAAGGAGGCCGCCAAAAACCGGTGAGGGGGTCTCTGCCGGGATACCCTTGAGCGGCTGTCCGCGGAGAGCGTGTCTCGCCAGGATCTCTCTCCTGCGCAAAGCCAGAGGGCGTGTCACCGCCCCGGGAGGGAACCATGGCATCCAGGAGAAGGGTCAAGATGGCTTTCCGCGTTGAGGACTCGGGAGGAGCGATGGGGCTGGCGAAGTCGATGCGCAATCTGACCCAGGAGATCGCGCAGGGCTTCGACACCCGCGTGGCAGGGCTGGCGGCCCTGAGGCACGAGACCGCGACCCGGCTCAAAGGCTTCCGGCGGGAGATGGCCGGCTTCCGGCGCGAGTTCAGGCGCAAGGCGGCGGCGTTCCGGCAGCTCCTCCAGATGGGCCGGGAGGCCCGTAGCCGGCAGGTCAGCGACATGCTGGCGGGATTCGACAGGATGCTCGCCGGCTTCCGGCAGGACAGTCAGGCCGCGGCCGGCCACTGGCGCAGCATGGCGGCCGAGCTGGCGAAGAGGCGCGCCAGCCCCGCCCGATGAGGGAAAGACGAGACCGCGCGTGACCACCGTTCGCCTTCCCGAGGAGATGGGGGCCCTGGTCCGGGAGGTCGTCGCCTCCTACGAGACCAGGGTCTGTTCGGTGGCGCAGATCGTCGAGGCCACCCACGCGATGCTGGAGACCTTCCGTCGCCAGCATGACGCGGTGAGGACCCGGCTCAGGGAGACCCTGGCCCGGGCCGCCTCCCTCCGGAAGCGGGACTTCGATCTCATGATGCAGGCGCTCCTCGACGACCAGGAGGCCCGCGAGAGGGCGATCAAGCGCACGATGCGCGACTACCTGGCCGGGCAGCAGGCCCTGGCGGCCGCCCTGCGGGAGGCCCTCGCCGGACCGGACCGGATCGATGCCGTCAAGACGGTGCTCGGGACGATGGTCGCCCGGGGGACCGCGCGGGAGCGGCAGGTCAGGGACCTTCTGGCCGAGTACCGGAGGGGGCACGAGGAGCTGGCCCGGGGCCTGGGGGGGCTCCTGTCCAACGGGGGCTCCGTGGGGGTCAAAGAGCTCAAGGCCACGCTCAGGGTCCTCCGGTCCCGGTGCTGGGGCGGCGAGCGACCCGCGTTCGCCCAGGCGGCGGGGAGGGGACGGGGCGACGAATGATGGACCGCTACTGGGAGAACGGCGAGTGGAAAGCCTGGTACATGGCGGTCGATACCCCGTTCGGGACCCTCACGCGCCTCGTGCCCGGCAGCCTGACCCGCAAGGGAGACGTCCGGCCGCCCGGGCGTGCGGAGGACTCGGAGGCGAAGCCGCCCGGGGAATCTGGGCTGAAGGAGAGACCATGATCGAAGAGATGGCGACCGTCCTCGAGCCCGCCCCGATGCCGGACTTCGTGGAGACCAAGTACGTCCGGGCGCTGACCGACCGGGCCCTCGGCTACATCCAGGCCGGCTTCCCGATCCACTTCCGCGGGGGCTCCGGCACGGGGAAGACCACCCTGGCCCTCCACGTGGCGAGCAAGCTGAAGCGCCCCGTGGTGATGATCCACGGGGACGAGGAGTTCACCACCTCGGACCTGGTCGGGGGGGCGCACGGCTACCACCTGCGGAAGATCGTGGACCGCTTCGTCTCCCGCGTCCTGAAGGTCGAGGAGGACATGACCAGGCGGTGGGTCGATAACCGGCTGACCATCGCGTGCAAGTACGGCTTCACCCTGATCTACGACGAGTTCACCCGCTCCCGCCCCGAGGCGAACAACATCCTGCTCTCCATCCTCCAGGAGCGGATGATGGACTTCCCCATCGGCCGCGGCGGCGACGACGGCTACCTGCGGGTCGATCCGAACTTCACGGCCATCTTCACCTCCAACCCGGAGGAGTACGCCGGGGTGCATCGGAGCCAGGACGCGCTGCGCGACCGGATGGTCACGATGGACCTCGACCACTTCGACGAGGAGACGGAGGTGGCGGTCGTCCAGGCCAAGTCCGGCCTCCCCCGGAAGGAGGCGGAGAAGATCGTCAAGGTCGTCAGGGCCCTCCGGGGGTCCGGCGCCTGCGAGTTCCCCCCCACCATCCGGGGCTCCATCATGATCGCCAAATCGCTCCGGGTGTTGAACGGCCACATCCGGGGCTCGAGCCGCCTGTTCCAGCAGGTGTGCCAGGACATCCTGGCCTCGGAGACGAGCCGGGTGGGGAGCAAGCGCAATCAGGCCAGGGTCCGGGAGCTGGTGAGGAAGTTCGTCAGGCAGTACTGCTGACCGCGACCGGCGATCGCAGGAGGAGCCACGCGCCATGAAGGGGCTGACCGACATCCGAGGGCTCCGGGACGTCCGGGGCATGCCCACGACCGGCCGGCGGGCCATCCCCAGGACCGGGAGCTCCGCCTATCTGGACCTCTACGTCCTGCAGCGGGAGCGGGAGCGGCTTCTGAAGGAGGCGGCCCTCCTGGCCAAGCGCAACCGGGCGATCCGGAAGCGCCTCTCGGAGATCGCGGCGCAGGTGGAGGCCCTGGGCTGGTGGTCCCGGTCGGAGCGCCCGGGCGACGGAGGCGGGAAGGCGCCGCCCGGCCGCCCGCCCATGGGAAAGAGGTGGAAGACGTTGCCCCTGAGGTACTGATGAAGGCCTTGCATCTCTACTGCGTCATCGGGGACGGAGAGGGGCCGGAGGCGCCCCTCATCGGCCTCGATGGCCGCCGGGTCTTCGCCGTTCGGCATCGCGAGCTGGCCGCGCTCGTGAGCCTCGGCCCCGTCCGCGTCTACAAGGCCATGCGGCGCGAGGAGATCATGCCCCATCTCTTCGCCCACCAAGCGGTCGTCGAAGGGGCCATGGAGGGGCGGACGGTGGTCCCCGTGAAATTCGGGACCGTCGCCCGCGATGAGGCGGAGGTCCGGAGGATCCTGGAGAGGAGCCACCCCAGGCTCCGGGCCGCCCTGGCGGCGATGGAAGGGAAGATCGAGCTGGACGTGGTGGCCCAGTGGAGGGATCTGGAGTCGGTCTTCCGGCAGATCGCCGAGGAGCCCGAGTTCCGGAGACTGACGGCCTCCATCGCGGTCCGCTGCCCGGCGCCGGCCACGGAGGAGCGGATCAGGATCGGTCGGGCGGTCAAGGCGCGGCTGGACCGGGTGCGGGAGGAGCGGGCCGACGAGATCGTCGAGGCCCTCAGGCCCCTGGCCGAGGAGCTGTGCCCCCACGCCCTCCTGGACGACCGGATGATCCTCAATACGGCGTGCCTCGTGGAGCGGGCCCGGGAGCCAGGGGTCGGCGAGGCCCTGGAGCGGCTGAGCGACCGGTACGGCGACTCGGTCGATTTCCGGTGCGTGGGGCCGCTCCCCCCGTACAGCTTCGGCACGGTGGAGGTCAGGACGTTCGAGCTGGAGACGATCGAGCGGGCGCGGCGCCTCCTGGACCTCGCGGAGGACGCCGGGTTGGCCGAGATCAGGGACGCGTACCGGCGGGTGGCCCGGCAGTGCCACCCGGACCATGCCGGCAGGCAGGCAGGCGAGGACGGCCGCGACGCCGTGGACTGGTTTGAGGCGGTGACCCGGGCCTACCGGCTCCTGACCGAGTACCGGCAGGTGGGCCCATCCTTCCGGGCGCGCGACGTCGAGGAGGCGGTGGCGGTGAGGCTCCTGCCGTCGGGCCCGGGCCGTGGCGGCGCGTGAGGAGGGGAAGTATCTGTACGGGATCATCGAGGCGCGCGGGGGGCTGAACCTCGGGCCCGTCGGCCTGGGCGGCCAGGAGGTGGCGGTCATCGCGTACCGGGACCTCGGCGCGGTCATCAGCAACGCCCCGCCGGGGACGTGCGCGATCGCCAAGGAGAACCTCCTGGCCCATGAGCGGGTACTGGAGCGGGTCATGGAGGAGCACGCGGTGCTCCCGGTCCGATTCGGCACGGTGGCGGCCAACGCCGAGGAGATCCGGTGGATCTTGGAGCGGGGATACCGAGAGCTGAAGCACCTCCTGCGCGACATGGACGGCAAGGTCGAGCTGGGGGTGAAGGCGCTGTGGCGAGACATGGACCACATCTTCCGGGAGGTCGCGGAAGAGAACGAGGAGATCAGGCGCCTGAGGGCGGGGATCGCCGGGCGGCCGTCCCGCCTGACACACGTCCAACGGATCGCCATCGGGCAGATGGTCCAGGCCGCCCTCGAGGCCAAGAAGGAGCGGGAGGGGGAGGAGCTCCTGCGGGACCTCCGGCGACTGGCCGTCGATCACCGGGTCCACCGGACAATCGGGGACCGGATGCTGCTCAACGCGGTCTTCCTCGTGGACCGGGACCGGGAGGGGGAGTTCGACGACCTGATGGAGCGGCTGGAGCACCGGCACCGGGAGCGGCTGAAGTTCGTGTACGTGGGGCCGGCGCCGCCCTACAACTTCGTCGATCTGGCCCTCTCCCCGCGGGAGCGGGCCCGATGAGCGCCTGAGGGGTCGGCGACCTTCCGAGGGGACGGGGATCCCGTCGTGGGGAAGTACATCTACTGCATCGCGGAAGGGACGGGGGAGCGGAGCTTCGGCCCCCTCGGGATCGGCGGCCGGGGGGATGAGCTCGCGACCGTGGTCCACCGCGACATCGCGGCCGTCGTGAGCGACTCGCCCGTCCGACGGTATCCGGTCTCCCGGGAGAACTCGTTCGCCCATGAGCGGGCCATCGAGGCGGTCTTCGAGCGCCACACGGTCCTCCCCGTCCGGTTCTGCACCATCGCGGAGGATGAGGCGGTGGTGCGGGCGATCCTGGAGCGGGAGTACGAGGAGTTCAAGGCCCTCCTGGAGCGGATGCGCCACAAGGTGGAGATAGGGATCAAGGCCGTCTTCCACGAAGCGCGCGTCTACCAGGACATCCTGGAGCGCTACGGAGAGATCCGCCGGCGAAGGGAGGCCGTCGCCGCCCTGCCGGCCGCGCGGGCCCATCGGGCCTTCATCGAGATCGGCAGGCTGGTGGAGGCCGCCCTGGAGGCCGAGAAGGCCAGGGTCAGGGACGAGATCGTGGCGGCCCTGGAGGGGGCCTGCTGCGACCTCCGCCTGACCGATCGCCTCCTGGGGGAGCGGATGATCATGAACGCCGCGTTCCTGGTGGACCGGGACCGGGAGGCCGCCTTCGCCCGGGAGATGGAACGGCTGGCGGAGCGGTACGGGGAGCGGGTGACCTTCAGGTACGTGGGCGAGATCCCGCCCTTCAACTTCGTCAACCTGGTGATCCTGGTCGGGGAGGAAGAGGCATGCTCCTGATCGATGATCTCCTCGCGCTCCCCTTCAAGGGGCTCCTCGGCCTCTTCCGCAAGATCCACGAGATGGCGGACCGCGAGCTGAACGACGAGGACTACATCCGGGAGAGGCTCCTGGAGGCGCAGCTCCGCTACGAGATGGACGAGATCGACGAGGCGGAGTACGCCCTGGAGGCGGCCGAGTGGGAGGCCCGGCTGAACGCCGTGCGGGAGGCCGACGACGACGCGGAGGTGGAGGGGCGCGCATCGGCTCCGGCCGCGGGCGTGCCGGCGGGGACGGCGGGCGCGGAGAGAGAGGCGCGCGTCGCCTGAGGGCCGGCAGGTCCTCGGGACGCGCGCGCCGGGAAGAGGAGACGATGGGGGCATTCAAGTGTCCGCGGTGCGGGGCGACCACCTGGGGCGCCCTGAGGCACTGCCCGAAGTGTGGGGAGCTGCTGATCCGGCAGTGTCCGGGGTGCGGGGCGACGTGGCGGTACATCTACGACGGCCACTACGCGTTCTGCCCCGCCTGCGGCGCCCGGGTCGAGCGCGACCGGGCGAGCGCGTAAGGGCGCCATGCCGCCGTCCCCCGCCATCCCGCACGGCGTCCAGGCCACCAGCCTGGCCGACATCCTCGAGCGGGTCCTCGACAAGGGGCTCGTCATCGCCGGGGACATCAAGATCTGCCTGGCCGACATCGAGCTGCTGAACATCAAGATCCGGCTCCTGGTGGCGTCGGTGGAGAAGGCCAAAGAGATGGGCATCGACTGGTGGCAGAGCGACCCCGCCCTCTCGTCGAAGGCCCGGACCATGGAGGAGGAGAACCGCGTCCTGAGGGCGCGTCTTGACCGGCTCGAGGCGCGCCTCGACGGCGAAGGGAGGCAGGCATGAGCGCGCGAAAAGGCGGCGGGGGGTTCGGCCTCGGGGATCTCTTCAGGGGCATCGGCGACCTCATCGAGCTGCTCAAGGAGATGGAGGCGGAGGGGAAGGCCGAGGTCACCCGCACCGGGGAGCTCCGGGGGAAGGGGGCCCTGAAGGACCTCAAGGGGGTCTACGGCTTCAGCGTCAAGGTCGGCCTCGGGGGTGAGCCGACCGTGGAGACTTTCGGCAACATCCGGAAGGGCGAAGGGGGCCCGGTGGTGGAGGACGTGCGGGAGCCGCTCGTGGACGTCTTCGACGAGGGGGACACCATGCGGGTGATCGCGGAGCTGCCCGGGGTGGAGCCCGCCGAGATCACGGTCGAGCTGGAGGGCGATATCCTCACGATCGCGACCCAGGGCAAGGAGCGCCGGTACACCAAGGAGGTCCTCCTCCCCGCCGCGTGGAGGCGGGAGTCGCTGAAGACCTCCTACCGGAACGGCCTCCTGGAGGTCACGCTGGCCAAGGCGGGGCAGGGCCCATGAGGCTGGTCCTGTTCGGCGGCAAGGGGGGGGTCGGCAAGACCACCCTGGCCACGGCCGCGGCGATCCGGCTCGCCGA
>JACPHL010000326.1 GCA_016188625.1 Candidatus Rokuibacteriota bacterium
GCGGAGCATTAGGCGGAACGGCGCGGGTCCCCGCCATGCCTTTCTCACGCCACGGGCCATCGCGGGCGCAGGGTCTCCTGGTAGGGGAGCTGGCGGACGATCCGCTCGGCGATCCGCTGGGCCTCGGCCAGGACCTTGTCAACGTCGATGGTGAGGAGCCGCCGGTGCTCCATCACGATCCGGCCGTCGATGACGGCGGTCTCGACGTCCGCCCCCTCCCCCGAGTAGACCAGGGTCGGGACGATGGAGAAGTCGTGGAGCGGGACCCAGTTGGTCCGGCGCGTGTCCACGATGATCACGTCCGCCTTCTTCCCCGGCTCGAGGGAGCCGATGGCGTCCTCCCAGCCGAGCGCCCGCGCCCCGTCGATGGTGGCCATCTCGAGGGCCTTCTCCGGGAGGACCAGGTCAGGCTGGAGGCGGACCTCCTTGTGGAGCGTGGCGACCTGGTACATCGCCCGGAACATGTCCAGGCTGTTGTTGGCCGCGGTCGAGTCGCACCCCAGGCCCACCGTGACACCGCGCGCGAGCAGCTCGGGGAACTTCCCCCGCGAGGCCGCCCCGTAGGTGGAGTGCATGGAGGCGCCGGGGTTGTGGGCGACTTTGACGTCGTAGGTCTTGCAGATCACGACGTCCGAGTCCGAGGCGGCGGCCATGTGGACCAGGAGCCAATTCGGCCCCAGGACCCCGAGCCCCGCCATCCACTGGACCGTGCTCATCCCGGTCCGCCGCTGGACCTCCTCGGCGAGCCCGAAGAGGAGGCAGTGGAACTGGACCAGGGTCTCGTCACGGTCGGCGTAGGCCTTGACCCCCTGGAACAGCTCATCGGAGACGTTGGGCTCGATCCGGAGCCCGTAGGAGACCCGCACCCGGTCGTTGGCGGTCCGGTGCCAGCGCTTGAGCAGCGCCTCGTTGATCCGGAGGGTCTCCTCGGTGCCGCGCCGCCCCGGGAAGTCGGGCGGCGGCTCGAACCCCGGCGGGAAGTCGTCCATCCCGGCCCAGGCGAAGATCCCCCGCATCCCGGACTCGGTGAGGGCCCGGCCGACCCCGTCCATGGCGTACCCGCCCGGATCGGCGTGGCAGGTCGTCCCGGTCCGGATCATCTCCGCGCAGTTGAGCAGCGTGGCCCAGTAGGCGTCCTCCTCGGTGAGGAGGGTCTCGTAGGGGTAGATCCTCCCGTAGGTCCAGAGCTCCACCGGGACGTCGTCCCCGAGGCCGCGGGCCAGGGCCTGGACGTTGTGGCAGTGGGCGGACACGAGGCCCGGCATGACGATCCGGTCGCTCGCGTCGATCGTCCGGGCCGCCTGGTAGCGGGCCAGGGCCTCGGCGGTGTCCACCGCGACGATCCGGTCGCCCGTGATGGCGACGGCCCCGTCCCGGAGGATCCGCCGGCGCCCGTCCAGGGTGATGGTGATGCCGTGCTCGATCTTCAGATCGCAGGGGATCCGGTCCTGGCTCACGCGGCGCTCCTCGATGAGTCGATCTGGGCAGGGGGCCAGGCCCGCGGGTCAACAGCCGGGGGCGTGGTGGATCCCCGCGCTCCGGAGCGCGAGGGCCTGGAGCTCCTCGGCCATCTCGAGGGTCCTGGCTGCGGCCCTGGCCGCCGCCTCCTGGGCCTCGGGGCTCGTGGCGTAGCGCAGGAGGAGCCGGCGGCCCAGCTCATGGTGGTGGCGCTCGTCCGGCTCGACGGTCTCCCGGTAGAGGCGGGCGGTCTCCGGGTCCCCCGCGGCCTCGCAGAACTCGATGAACTGCCGGTTCTTCACGATGGCGATCGCCTCCCGGGTGAACTGCCCGGCGGCCACGCGCTCGACGGTCGTCTTCAGGGTATCGAGGTACTGGAACAGGGGGCCGTACCCCTTGGCGAGCGGGTCGAAGCCCCGGGCGTCGAAGCCGAGCTCGCCGAGCCGGTCGGCGATCATCCGGTAGTGCTTGGCCTCGTCCCCCACCTGGCGGGCCAGGGCGAGCTTGACGTCCACTTCGTCGGTGGTGACCATCCAGCGGGCGGCGATCTCGCTCGCCTCGATCTCGTTCTTCAGGGCGACCTTGAGGAGGTTGACGATGTTGAGGTCGCCCTCGACCTCGGGCTTGAGCGTCTCGGCCGGCTCGAGGCGCCGGAGGATCTCCCGGTTGCTGGCATCGAGCTCCCGGACGAAGGTCTCGGCATCCATGGCTCTCCCTCTCGCCCTACGCGCCCTTCAGGTGACGGCCGAAGAAGGCGAGGGTCTTGGCCCAGGCGTCCCTGGCCGCCTCGGGGCGGTAGGAGTCGCGCTGATCGTTGAAGAAGGCGTGGGGGGCCTCCGGGTAGACGTGGACCTCGGCCGACTTGCCGTGGGCCCGGAGCGCCTCCTCGATGTCGCGGACCCAGGGGACGGGGATCATGGGGTCGTCCCCCGCGAAGATTCCCAACAGCGGACACGCGAGGCTCGGGACGTAGTCAATGGGGTGGCGCGGCTTGGCGTCCGACAGCTCCGGGTAGCGGATCCGGCCGTAGAAGTCCGCGCACGCCTGGATCGGCTCGTGGCAGGCCAGGAGGAGCGCCCAGGCCCCGCCGATGCAGAAGCCGATCGCGCCGATCCGCTCCCCCCGCGCTTCCGTCCGCCCCCGGAGATAGGCCACCGCGGCCCGGAGGTCCTGGACGAACCGCCGGTCGGGGATCCCGCCCACGAACCGGCGAAGCTCCTCCAGATCCTGGGACGGGGCGCCGCCCTCGCGCGAGTACATGTCCGGGGCCAGCGCGACGTACCCCTCGCCCGCGAAGCGCCCCGCGACATCCCGGATGTGGTCGTTGAGCCCCCAGATCTCCTGGATGACCACCACGGCGGGGTGCGGGCCCGGCTCGGCAGGGAGGCAGAGATGGCCGCGGAGGACGTCGCCGTCGCTCGGGAAGGTCACGCCCTCGGCGCGGATCTCCATCACCGCACCTCCTCGTCGCCCCCGGGATGCTCCCGGAGGAGGGCGGGGAGCTCCTGGCTCAACTCTTCCCTGGTCATCACCCTGTCGCAGCGGGAGTGGAGAGGCGCGGTGGCCTTCCACAGGGCGTGGGTGGTCCAGCCGATGAGCGGGGCGGGCCGACCCGCGGCCTCGTACGTCCGGAGCGCCGCGTCGAGGTCGAGCCCCCCGGCGGTCAGGTCCACGAGGACCAGCCCGGGGTTGTCGCCGAGCCGGGCCCTGAACTCCTCCACGTTCCGGGCGAAGGCGACCGGACGGCCGACGGCCTTCGCGCTCTCGCCGATCTTCGACGAGAAGATCAGGTCGCGGACGAGCGCCAGGACCGGCCCGGAGACCGTCATTCCTCCCGCTCCGGCCCCGGGAGCCAGTACCGGGTCCACTCCCTGAGGTGGGCGAGGCTCCCGAGGTCCGGCATCCGGTCGAGGTAGACCCGCCCCTTCAGGTGGTCGCACTCGTGCTGGAGGACCCGGGCGAAGAACTCCTTGACGACCAGCTCGACCGGCTCCCCCTGCCGCCCGAGCGCCTCGAGCCGCACCGCCCGGTAGCGCGGGACCCGGCCGCGGAGGTCGGGGATCGACAGGCACCCCTCCCACTCCTCCACCGTCTCGTCACCGAGGGGGGTGAGGGCGGGGTTGATGAGGACGGTGAGCGGGACGGCCGGGAGGTCGGGGTAGCGGGGGCTGCCCTGGACCTCGAGGACCGCGATCTGGCGCGAGACGTGCACCTGCGGCGCGGCGAGCCCGACCCCGTCGTGCTCGCGCATGGTCTCGATCATGTCATCGATGAAGCGCTGGGTCTCGGGAGTCGGAATCGCTTCCGGCGGGAGCGGGTCGGCAACCCGCCGGAGGATCGGATGCCCGAGCCGGGCCACCTTCAGGATCGCCACCCTCGCCTCCTCTCGGATCGAAGGGGCATTATATCATCCGCCGGACCGGTAGCCGACCAGCTCGAGGAGGTTCCCGTCCGGGTCGAGGAAGTAGAGGCAGTCGTGGTCGCCCCAGTCGATGGGGGCGTGGTGGGGGATCTCGCGCTCGCGGAAGAGTGCGAGGGCCCGCTGGAGGTCCTCGTGGGAGACCTCGAAGGCGTGATGGCTCTTCCCGAGCGGATTCGCGATCTGCTCGAGCCCCCCCGGCTCCCGGTCAGGTTTCCAAAAGAGGGCACAATTCCCGTCGCCGTAGCGGAGGAGGACCTGGTCCGGCAGGCGCATCGCCACGGTCATCCCGAGGATCTCGGTGTAGAACCGCTCGGCGCGGGCGAGGTCCCGGACGTCCACCCCGAAGTGGTCCAGGCGCTTGACCAGGAGCGGCATCAGGGCATCCCGAGCCGGACGAAGCGGGCGCCGGCGGCCTGCATCTCCTCGATCGCCCTGGCGCTGTCCCCGGGCGCGACGTCCACCCCCTTGACGGCGTCCTCCAGGACCAGGACCTCGAACCCCTCCTTCCGGGCGTCGAGCACCGTGGCCCGGACGCAGTAGTCGGTCGCGAGCCCGCCGACCCAGAGGCGGCTGACCCCGCGCTCCCGGAGCGCGCCGGCGAAGCCCCGACCCTCGGCGTCCACGGCCTGGAAGCAGGAGTAGGCGTCCTCGTTCGGGTCCATCCCCTTGGAGACCACCCGGGCTGCGGGCGGGAACTCGAGGTCGGGGTGGAAGGCGGCCCCCCAGGTCCCCTGGACGCAGTGGGGGGGCCAGGCCCCGCCGTACTCCTCGAAGTGGCGCGTCTTGGCCGGGTGCCAGTCGCGCGAGGCGTAGATCGGCGCGCCGGCCGCCCAGAAGCGCCCGGCGTACTCGTTGAGGACCGGAACCACCTGGTCGCCCTCGGGGACGGCCAGCGAGCCGCCGGGGCAGAAGTCGTTCTGGACGTCCACGATCACGAGGGCGTCCCGCTTGGGATCGATCGGCATCTCGCTCACCTCCGATCGGTCGCCCCCGGGGGTCGGGCCTCGGCCCTGTCCCCCGCGAGGGCGGTCTCGATCTCCTCCAGGACCTCCGGATCGGTCTCCCGCGCGCGAGCCGCCTCGAGGAGCGGCCGGGTCCGAGGGTCGCGGAACCGCCCCAGGGCCCAGGCGGCGTGGGCCCGGACGATGGGCTCGTCGGCTGAAAGCGCCCGGCTCAGGGCCGGGACCGCCTCGGGACCGCCCAGGTTCCCGAGGGCCACCGCCGCGCTCCGGGCCAGGCCCCGGCGCTTGGCGCGGCGGAGCGGGCTCCGTCGGAGCCGGATCCAGAACTCCTCGTCCGAGAGCGTCACCAGCGCCTCCAGGGGCGGGAGGCCGTCGGCCAGGAAGGCCGCCTCCGGCGTGACCGGGGCCTTCCGGTTCCAGGGGCAGACCTCCTGGCAGATGTCGCACCCGAAGGCGAGCCCGCCGAGCGCCGGCCGGAGCTCGCGCGGGATCGGACCATGCTGCTCGATGGTGAGGTAGCTGATGCAGCGGCGGGCGTCGAGGACGTAGGGGGCGACGAAGGCCCCGGTCGGGCACGCCTCGAGGCAGCGGGTGCAGCTCCCGCAGTGGTCCGGGATCGGGGCGTCGGGCTCGAGCTCGGCGGTGAC
>JACPHL010000327.1 GCA_016188625.1 Candidatus Rokuibacteriota bacterium
GGGAGCGCATCTCGGGGGAGGCGGCCGACATCGGGATCATGCTTTTCCTGTTCTGTGACCGCATCGGCCTCGATCTGTACGAGGCCATGAGGGCCAAGATCGAGGTGAATCGCCGTCACTACCCCACCCACCGCTCGCGCGGCCTGGCCGAGCGCCCGGACGAGTCGAGGAAGGGGCCGGCTTCGGAGTAGGCCCCCCCATCTCCCGGGACGCGTTGAAGGGCGACGGCGAACGTGGGATAATAACGTGGGATAATGTTGTGATCAAGGAGGACGGAATGCTCTTAAAGGGAGGCCGAGATGGCTGAGATCACCCTGAACGCGGTCTTCTCGACGGTCCCGTCGGGTGAGGCCGAGGAGCTGAAGAAGGTCCTCCTCGAGGCGATCGAGCAGGTCGCGCAGGAGGAGGGGAGCTTCAAGGCGGCCAGGGTCGTCTTCACCGAATCCGACGAGCGCTGCGTCCTGACCGCGGAGCTGGACGGGGTCCGGAGGGAGCCCAACCCCCTCCAGCTCGAGCTGGAGCTCCTGGACGACGCCAAGACCGGCGCCGGGGCCCGCGCCCAGCTCAAGGAGGAGATCCGCGCCTACTTCCGCAGGGTCCAGGGGCGGTGAGCGACAGGATCCTCGGCCTCTGGAAGGCGCCCGCCGGGCTCGAGGCTGCGGGGCTCGAGGGGCGGCGCCCGAGCTGAGGCCCGCGTGCGCGCCCTCATCGTCAACGCCGATGACTGGAGCCTCACCGGCGGGGTGAGCCGCGGGATCCTGGAGGCCCACCGCCGGGGCGTCGTCACCAGCACCACGGCCCTGGTGAACCTCCCCGTGGACGAGGCCCTGCTCTCCGAGATCCTGGCGACGCCGACCCTCGGGGTCGGCCTCCACCTCAACCTCACCTGGGGCCGCCCCCTCTCGCCGCCCGAGGCCGTCCCCTCCCTGGTGGATGACGAAGGACGCTTTCGGCGCGACCCCGAGGCGGTGGCCGCCCGGGCCAAGCCCATCGAGGCCCGGCAGGAGCTGGAGGCCCAGATCGAGACCTTCGCCGCCCTGTTCGGCCGCCGCCCCACCCACCTCGACAGCCACCACCACCTCCACCGCTACCCCCCGCTGGACGAGCTGGTCCTCGACCTCGCCCTGGCCACCGGGCTCCCCCTGCGCAGCCAGGACCCCGGCTTCCGCGCCCGGCTCCGCGAGCGGAGGCTGCCGACCCCGGACCACTTCCTCGGCGACGTCGGGGCGGAGCCGTACTGGACCCTCTCCCGGCTCCTCGACACCCTCGCGGTGCTCGAGGAAGGGGTGACCGAGCTGATGTGCCACCCCGGGCACTACGACGAGGCCCTGGCCGGGAGCCGCTACGGCCGTCAGCGCGAGGCGGAGCTGGCGTCGCTCGTCAACCCCGAGGTCCGGGCCACCGTCGAGCGGCTCGGCATCCGGCTCCTCCACTTCGGCGCCCTGAGGCCCTAGGGAGCTCGGGAGCGGGCGGGTGCACGACGACGCGGCGATCCTCAGCGTGGACATCGGGGGGACGACGACCGCCGCCGGCCTCGTGACCCCGGAGGGGCTGATCCTCTCCTGCGAGACCGCGCCGACGCTGGGCCGAGGGCGCGGCCGGGTGCTGGAAGGGATCCTCGCCCTCCTCGTCGCGACGCGCGCGGACGCCGTCCGACGCGGGGTGCGCCTGCGCGGGGTCGGGGTCGGGGTCCCCGGGGCCGTGGACGCGACGACGGGCCAGATCGGCCGGGACATCCAGAACCTCCCCGAGCTGGCCGGCTGCCCGCTCGGGGCACGGGTGACGGAGGCCCTCGACCTGCCCGCGGTGGTGGACAACGACGTCAACGCCCTGACCCTCGGCGAGAGCTACTACGGGGCGGCGCGGGGCGCGCGGCACTTCGCCCTCCTCGCCCTCGGGACCGGCGTGGGCGGCGGTCTCTACCTGAACGGCGAGCTGGTCCGGGGGGTGTCGGGGTACGGCGGCGAGCTCGGTCACATCCCCGTGGACCTGAACGGCCGCGCCTGCTTCTGCGGCGGCCGGGGCTGCCTGAAGGCGTACGTCTCCGGGCCCGACATCGCCGCGCAAGCCCGGGAGGCCCTCGCCGAGGCCGAGGGCTCCGCGCTCCTCGCCCTGGCGGGCTCGCCCGAGGCCCTGACCGCCCGGCACGTCTTCGAGGCGGCGGGGGCCGGGGATCCGCTGGCGCTGGACGTGGTGGAGCGGGTCTGCCAGGCGCTCGGGGCGGGGCTGGCCGCGATCCTGAACGGCTTCAACCCGGAGCTGATCGTCCTCACGGGCGGGGTGGCCGAGTCGCTCGAGGCGTTCATGGACGCCGTGCTGCGCTGGACCCGGGCCTACGCCTTCGACGGGGCGTACCGCGCGGCCCGGATCGCCTGCGTCGCGATCGGGAAGTCGGCGTCGATCCGCGGGGCGGCCGCCCTCTACCTCTACGAGGAGGCGCGCCGGGGAGGGGCGCGGGGGTGAAGGCGATCACCCTGCACGGGGTCGCGGACGTCCGGGTCCAGGAGCACGCCGACCCCCGGATCCAGGAGCCGACCGACGCCCTCGTCCGGATCACCACGAGCGCCATCTGTGGCTCGGACCTCCACTACTACCACGGGCGCTTCCCGAACGTCGAGCCCGGGATCGTCCTGGGCCACGAGTTCGTCGGCGAGGTCGTGGAGGTCGGCGCCGAGGTGCGGGGCTTCCGGCCCGGGGACCGCGTGGTCGCCCCGTTCTCGATCTCCTGCGGCCGGTGCGAGGCCTGCAAGGAGCGCCTCCCCGCCCAGTGCCAGACCACGAACCGCGCGGTCTTCGGCGGCCGCTTCGGGCGGCAGTACCCCGGCGCCCAGGCTTCGTTCATCCGCGTCCCCTTCGCCGACTTCATGTTCGAGCGGGTCCCGGCCGGGATGCCCGACGAGCAGGCGATCTTCCTCGGCGACATCCTCGCGACCGGCTACTTCTGCGCGGAGAACGGCGGGATCCGGCCCGGGGATCAGGTGGCGGTCGTGGGGTGCGGCCCGGTAGGGCTCCTGGCCATCCAGTCGGCCCAGCTCTTCGGCCCGGCCCGCGTCTTCGCCGTGGACCGGGTGGAGTACCGGCTCGCCCTGGCCGAGGCGTTCGGGGCGGTTCCGGTGGACGCCTCGCGGGCCGACCCGGTCGCGGCCATCCGCGCCGAGACCGGCGGCCGCGGGGTCCCCGTCGCCATGGAGTGCGTCGGCCATGCCTCGGCGCTCGAGACCGCGCTCGGGCTGGTCAAGGCGGGCGGGACCGTCTCGGTGGTCGGGGTCTACGCCGAGGCCGCGTTTCCGTTCCCCATCAGCCAGGCCTTCTTCGGCGACCTCACCTTCAAGATCGGGATCTGTAACGCCCGGAACTACATCACCCGGCTCCTCCCGCTGGTCCAGGCCGGCCGGCTCGCGCCCACGCGGATCGTCAGCCACGTCATGGGGCTCGCCGAGGGGCCGCGGGGCTACCGGATCTTCGACCGGAAGGAGGAGCGGGCGATCAAGGTCCTCCTGAAGCCATGACCGAGCTCGAGCACGAGCTGCGGAAGGTCGTCGAGGGGGAGGTGCGCTTCGACCGGATGACGCGCCTCCTCTACGCCACCGACGCCTCCATCTACCAGATCGAGCCGATCGGGGTCGTCTTCCCGCGGCACGCCGGCGACGTCCAGGCCGTCCTCGAGGTGGCGAACCGGGCCGGGGTCCCGATCCTCCCCCGCGGCGCGGGGACGAGCCTGGCGGGACAGACGGTCGGCCACGCCATCGTGCTGGACTTCTCGCGGCACATGAGCCGGGTCCTCGAGGTGAACCCGGAGGCGGGGTGGGCGCGGGTCCAGCCGGGGGTCGTGCAGGATGAGCTGAACGCCCACCTGCGCCCCATGGGGCTCCTCTTCGGCCCCGACACCGCCACCTCGAACCGGGCCACCCTCGGCGGGATGATCGGGAACAACTCCGCCGGCTCCCACTCCATCGCCTACGGGAAGACCATCGACCACGTCCTCGAGCTCGATGTCCTCCTCTCGGACGGGACCCCGGCGGTCTTCCGGCCCCTCGCCCCGGGCGAGCTCGAGGCCAAACAGGCCGGCAACGGGCTCGAGGCGCGGATCTACGGCGAGGTCGCGCGCATCGTCCGGGAGCAGCGGGAGGAGGTCCTGGCGCGCTACCCCAAGCTCATGCGCCGGGTCTCCGGGTACAACCTGGACGAGTTCGTCAGGGACCGGCCCTTCAACCTCGCCAAGCTGGTCGTCGGCTCGGAGGGGACCCTGGCCGCTGTCGTCGAGGCCAGGGTGCGCGTGGTCCCGCGCCCGCCCGCGACCTCGCTGGCGGTGGTCCACTTCCACGAGCTCCAGGAGGCCCTGGCGGCCTCCCCCCTGATCCTGGAGACCCGCCCCTACGCCCTCGAGATGGTGGACAAGCTGATCCTGGATCTGGCCAAGGGCTCCCTCGAGCACGCGGCCCGGCGCGCCCGCTTCGTCCAGGGCGACCCGGGCGCGATCCTCCTGGTCGAGTACGCGGGGGAGGGCGAGGCCGAGGCCCGGGCCCAGGCCGAGGCCCTCGAGGCCCGGACCCGCGCCGGGGGGATCGGCTACGCCACCGTCGTCGCCCTGGACCCCGAGGCCCAGCAGAACATCTGGAAGGTCCGGAAGGCGGGCCAGGGGCTCCTCATCGGGATGAAGGGGGAGCGGAAGCCGATCGCCTTCGTCGAGGACACCGCGGTCGCCCCCGAGCAGCTCCCGGAGTTCGTCCGCCGCTTCAAGGCCACCGTGGAGCGGTACGGGACGACGGCCGGCTACTACGGCCACTGTTCGGTCGGCTGCCTGCACATCCGCCCGCTCATGAACCTCAAGCGCGCGGAGGAGGTGGCCAGGATGCGGGCCATGGCCGAGGAGATCGTCGAGCTGGTCATGGAGTTCGGCGGGGCCCTCTCCGGCGAGCACGGCGACGGGCTGGCGCGCGGGCAGTGGAACGAGCGGCTCTTCGGCCCGCGCCTCTACCAGGCCTTCCGCGCGATCAAGGCGGCCTTCGACCCCAAGGGGCTCATGAACCCCGGGAAGATCGTGGACTCCCCGCCCATGACCGAGAACCTCCGCTACGGGCCGACCTACCGGACCTGGGAGCCGTCCACGCTGCTCGACTTCTCGGGGCAGGGGGGGGTCGCCGCGGCGGTGGAGATGTGCAACGGCGTCGGGGCCTGCCGGAAGCGCCTCGACGGGGCGATGTGCCCCTCCTACATGGCCACGGGGGACGAGGAGCACTCGACCCGCGGCCGGGCCAACGCGCTCCGGGCGGTCCTCTCGGGGGCGCTTCCCAGGGAGGAGTTCACCGGTCGGCGGCTCCACGAGGTCCTCGACCTCTGCCTGGAGTGCAAGGCGTGCAAGGCCGAGTGCCCGGCCAACGTGGACATGGCCAAGCTCAAGTACGAGTTCCTGGCCCACTACCACGCGGCCCACGGCCTCCCCCTCCGCAACCGGCTCTTCGGCAGGATCGAGACGCTGAACCGGCTGGGCTCGCGGTTGGCCCCGCTCTCGAACTGGATCGCCGGCTCCGCCCCGAGCCGCTGGCTGCTGGAGCGGTTCGCGGGGATCGACCGGCGCCGGCCGCTCCCGCCCTTCGCCCGCCAGCCGTTCACGGCCTGGTTCCGCCGCCACGCCCCGTCGGGCGACGGCCGGCGGGGGCGCGTCGCCCTCTTCCACGACACCTTCGTGACCTACAACGCCCCGGCCATCGGGATCGCCGCGACCCGCTTCCTCGAGGCGGCCGGCTATCAGGTGGTCCTGCCCGACAAGCGCTGCTGCGGCCGGCCGCTGATCTCCAAGGGGATGCTCGGCGAGGCCAGGGCCCATGCGGCCTGGAATGTGGCCCGCCTCCTCCCCCTGGTCCAGGAGGGGGTCCCGGTGGTGGGGCTCGAGCCCTCCTGCCTCCTCACCCTCCGCGACGAGTACGTGGACCTCCTCCGCTCCCCCGAGGCGAAGGCGGTGGCCGAGGCGAGCGTCCTCTTCGAGGAGTTCCTCCGTCGGGAGGCCGAGGCCTGGAAGGGGCTCACCTTCGCCCCGGGCCCCGGGCGGGTCCTCCTCCACGGGCACTGCCACCAGAAGGCCCTCGCCGGGACCGCCGCCACGGTCGCGGCCCTCCGCCGCGCCGGCTACGAGGTCGGGGAGGTGGACGCCGGCTGCTGCGGGATGGCGGGGGCCTTCGGGTTCGAGCGGGAGCACTACGACCTCTCGCTCGCCATCGCCGCCCGCCGGCTCGTCCCCGCGCTCCGGGCCGCGGGGGAGGGCGTGGAGGTCTGCGCCCCGGGGGTCTCCTGCCGCCAGCAGATCGAGCACACCACGGGCCGGCGCGCCAGGCACCCGGCCGAGCTGCTCTGGGCCGCCCTCCGGGCCTGAGCCCGATCCGCGGCCCGAACCCGGCTTGACAGCCGCTCGCCCCCGAGTGAGACTGCGGTCACACCCCCCTCCGAGGGACCTGAGATGGCGGACACGATCGGGACTGGAGATCGGTCGGAAACCCCAAAGAGGCAGCAGGAGTCGGGGCCTCCTTAGGCGATGGTGGTGAGCGTCCCACCGACGCGGGCCGCTGCGCGCGCGGCCCCCAAGCCCGCCGGGCACCGGCGGCCTGGGCTTGCGGGGCTGCGCCCGGAGCCGTTCCTCACGGCCCTGACCCTGATCTCCGTCTTCCTGGTCTGGTACGCGATCGCCCGCTTCCGAGTGGTCTCGGAGCTCTTCGTCCCCCACCCGGCCTCGGTCTGGCAGGCCTTCCTCGACATCCTCACCGAGGGGTATCGGGGCGGCACCCTCCTCCACCACCTGTTCGACAGCCTCTACCGCGTGGTGGTGGGCTTCCTCCTGGCGGTCGCGACCGCGGTGCCCCTCGGGCTGGCGATCGGCTACTCGTCCAAGGTCCAGGCGATCTTCGATCCCATCATCGAGTTCTATCGCCCGCTCCCGCCCCTGGCCTACTACACGCTCCTGGTCATCTGGCTCGGGATCGAGAACGAATCGAAGATCGCGCTCCTCTACCTGGCGGCCTTCCCGCCGCTCTCGGTGAGCGCCATGGCCGGCGTCAGGGGGGTGACCGCGGAGCGGATCCAGGGGGCCCAGTCTCTGGGGGCCAGCCGCTGGCAGGTCTTCCGCTACGTCGTGTTCCCCTCCTGCCTGCCGGATATCTTCACCGGCATGCGGGTCAGCGTCGGGTTCACGTATACCACCCTGGTGGCCGCCGAGATGGTGGCCGCCACCTCAGGGATCGGGTGGATGGTCCTGGACGCCTCCAAGTTCCTCCGCTCCGATGTGATCTTCATGGGGAACATCGTGATGGGCCTCACCGGGCTCGGGCTGGACCGGCTCATCCGGGTGGCGGAAAGGCGGGTGGTGCCATGGAAGGGGAAGGCGTAGGAGCTGGCGCGATGGAAGAGATCCTGGTTCGGGGCCGAACCGGGCACGCCTTCGTCCTGGCCCGAGGGGAACGGTTCAAGGTCGTGGACGTCCAGGGCAAACAGGTGAGCGACCTGGTGGCGTTTCTGCGGGACGATCCGACCGAGCGGTTCTCGCCGGGCAACACGCGGAAGCTCAACGGGAGACTCAAGATCTCCCGCGGGGGCATCCTCTACTCGACGAAGTGCCGTCCGCTCCTTCGGATCACGGAGGACACGGTGGGGGAGCACGACCTTCTGTTCTCCTCCTGCAGCGCGTACGACTACCGGGTCCGCTTCGGCCTCACCGCGCCCCACGCGAGCTGTCTCGGCATCCTGGCCGGGGTGCTGGCGCCCTACGGGGTGTCCGAGCCGATGATCCCCGACCCCTTCAACATCTTCCAGCACACGGAGGTCACGCCGGAGTGGGGGCTCGTCACGCGCGAGCCGCTCTCAAAGCCCGGCGATTTCATCGAGCTTCAGGCGGAGGCAGACTGCCTGGTCGCGCTGACCGCCTGCCCCCAGGATCGGAACCCTTGCAACGGCTGGACCATCACCGACATCAAGGTCATCCTGGGGTGAGGGAGAAGGGAGGTGGGCACGGCGGGAGGGGAGAAGGAACCGAACCTCGAAACGATCCAACGGAGGGAGCCCTTATGGGGAAGGCACGGTGGCTCATCGGGACAGTGGTATTTCTTGTCGCTGGCGCAGTGCTGGCCTCCGGCCTCTGGGCCCAGGCCAAACCCGACAAGGTGATCATCGGCTATCAGGTGATCCCGAACAACGAGATCATCGCCAAGGCCCTGGGCTGGCACGAGAAGGAGCTGGGGGTCAAGATCGACTGGAAGCAGTTCGATTCGGGGCGCGACGTCAACACGGCCATGGCGGCCGGGAGCATCGACATCGCCCTGGTGGGCTCGAGCCCCGCGGCTGCGGGCCTCTCGGCGGGGGTCCCCTACGAGGTCATCTGGCTCTACGACGTGATCGGCGACAACGAGGCCCTGGTGGCCAAGAAGGGGAGGGGGATCAAGGCGGTGAAGGACCTGGTGGGCAAGAAGGTGGCGGCCCCCTTCGGCTCTACCACCCACTACCACCTCCTGGTGGCCTTCAAGGTCTTCGGTGTGGACCCCAAGAAGGCCACCATCCTGGACATGCAGCCCCCTGACATGCTGGCCGCCTGGCAGCGGGGGGATCTCGACGCCGGGTTCGTCTGGGAGCCGACCCTCATCAAGATGGTGGAATCGGAGGGCGAGGTCATCCTCTCGAGCCGGGCCCTGGCCGAGAAGGGGTTCCTGACGGCGGACGTGGCGGTCGTGCGGAAGGGCTTCGCGCAGAAGTACCCGGACCTGGTCGTCAAGTACCTCCGGACCCTGTCCCGCGCCGTGGACCTCTACCGGAAGGACCCGCAGGAGGCCGCGAAGGCGGTGGCCAAGGAGTTTAACATCCCGGCGGCCGAGGCCGACCGCCAGATGAAGACCCTGGTCATGCTCAACGGCAAGGAGCAGCTTTCGGACAAGTACCTGGGGACCTCGGCCAAGCGGGGAGCCCTTGCCAAGGCGCTCAAGGACACGGCGGATTTCCTGGCAGAGCAGAAGACCATCCGCACGGCGGCGACCCTGGCCGCCGTCGAGAAGGCCGTCAACCCCTCCTATCTCGAAAAGGCCATGAAGTAGGCGGGGAGCGGGGAAGACCGTGGGCCGGTCCATCCTGGAGATCGACGAGGTGATGATGGAGTACCCCTCCAGTGATGGACCGGTCACGGCCCTGGAGCGGGTGAGCCTGGCGATCGGGGAGGGGGACTTCGTCTGCCTGGTCGGCCCCTCCGGGTGCGGCAAGACCACGCTGCTCCGGATCATCGCGGGCTTCGTCCTCCCCACGGCCGGCCAGGTCCGCCTCGATGGCGAACCCATCCTCGGGCCGGACTACCAGCGCGGGGTCGTCTTCCAGCATCCGGCCCTCTATCCCTGGCTGACCGTCCAGGCGAACGTGGAGTTCGGTCCCAAGATGCGGGGCCTGCCCTCGGCCAGGCGCCGGGAGCTGGCGGAGCACCACCTCCGCATGGTGCGGCTCTGGGACTTTCGCACGAAGACACCCTATGAGCTTTCGGGGGGGATGCAGCAGCGGGTCGCGATCGCCCGGGTCCTGGCCAACGACCCCCGGATCCTCCTCATGGACGAGCCCTTCGGGGCCCTGGACGCCCTGACGCGGGAGCACCTCCAGGAGGAGCTCCTGAAGATCTGGAAGGCCACCGGCAAGACCGTCTTCTTCATCACCCACAGCGTGGAAGAGGCCTGCTACCTGGCCACCACCATCTTCGTCATGTCCGCCCGCCCCGGCCGGATCCTGGCGAGCATCGAGGCGCCCTTCAGCCGGCAGGCGGCCACCCAGGACAGCCGGGCCGTCAAGTCGAGCCCGGAGTTCGTGGCCTTGCGCGAGCAGGTGTTGCGCTATATCTGGGAGACCGAGAGCTGAGCGACGCCTGACCGCCTTCCCCCGACGTGGGCCGGCCGCGGTCCCGGAGTTCATGACGGGTCACCCCATCACGAGCCCATCGACGACGCCATCCTGGCCTGACCGTTCCGTTGACGCCGAGGTCTGCTATCGGCGCAACCTACGATGAACACAGTACAA
>JACPHL010000328.1 GCA_016188625.1 Candidatus Rokuibacteriota bacterium
CGACGACCAGACCCTCCTCTTCCCCGGCCACAACTACGGGGGACCGTTCTCGACCCTCGGGGACGAAAAGCGCCAGAACCCGTTCCTGCGCTTCGCCTCCCTCGGCGACTTCCTCCGCGCCATGGGGGGCGGACGCATCGTCCTCCCCTAGGAAACCTCGGAGGGGGGTTCCACCCCCCTTCCGAGCCTCCCCCCAAAAGCTGCGCCGGCGAAGCCGGCGCCCTGAGCGGACCATTCCTGCACGAGCCGAGGGGCCCGGGAGGCGGTGGTCCCGAGCGGAGCGTGTGGAGCGAGGGACCACGCCTCCCGCGGGGCCCTCCGGAGGGGGGCAGCGCCCCCCTCCGAGTGTCTCAGCGGGCGCTGAGGCCGCCGTCCACGAACAGGGTCTGGCCGGTGATGTAGGCGGGGGAGGTCGCGAAGAAGACCACCGCCGCGGCCACGTCCTCCGGGGCCCCCTCACGCCTCATGGGGATGGTCGCCCGCACCTTCCGACGAAGCCGATCGGGGTACTCCTCGGGGAAGAGGACCGGGCCCGGGGCCACGGCGTTGACCTGGACATGGGGGGCCAGCGCCACCGCGAGCCCCTGGGTCAGCATGATGAGACCTGCCTTGGAGACGCAGTAGGGGATGTAGGCCGGCCAGGCCCGCGCCCCCCCCACGTCCGCGATGTTGATGATCTTCCCCGTCCCGGCGCGGAGCATCCGGCGCGCGACCGCCTGGGCGCAGAGAAAGGGCCCGCGCAGGTTCACGGCCAGGACCCGGTCCCAGACCGCCGGGGTGATCTCGAGGAGCGGGGTCCGGGGGAAGATCGCGGCGTTGTTGACCAGGACGTGGATGGCCGGGAAGGCCCGGAAGGCGGCGCGCACCATGACGGCCACCTCGGCGGGTCGCGCCAGGTCGGCCTGGAGCGGCAGGGCCTCGACCCCGAGCCGCCGGATGTCGAGGGCGAGCGCCCTGGCCTCCCGCCCCGAGCGGTGGTGATGGACGACGACGTGGGCGCCCTCGCGGGCCAAGGCCAGGCTGATGGCCCGCCCGACCCGCACCGCCCCGCCGGTCACGAGGGCGACCTTCCCGGCCAGGCGCATGGCGTCCTGAACGTAGCACACCCGGGCGCCCCCCTCAAGGCGCGCCCCCGCGGGGAAGGCCGGCGCCTTGACTTCCCCCGGGCTCTGTGTTTTCATTCCGCCACGAGGGACCTATGCCCAATCGCGTTCGCTCGTGGGTGAAGGTACGGTTCATCACCGGGTTCTTCGTCATCGTGCCGGTGGTGATCACGGCCTACGTCCTGGTCTTCTTCTGGACCCACATCGACAGCTTCTTCTCCCCCTTCTACGCGGCTATCTTCGGCCGGCACCTCCCCGGGTTCGGCTTCTTGACCGCCGTGGTCCTCATCTTCCTCATCGGGGTCATCGCCACCAACGTCGTCGGCCGACGGGTCGTGCTCTGGAGCGAGATGCTCCTCTTCCGCCTGCCCGTCGTCCGGCGCATCTACCCGGCGGTCAAGCAGCTGGTCGAGGCCTTCTCCCCCGAGAAGCGCAGCTCCTTCAAGGAGTTCGTCCTGGTGGAGCATCCGCGGAAGGGGGAGTACACCTTCGGGTTCCTGACCGGCGAGGTGCGGGTGGAGGGGGTCGAGACCCAGGAGCTCGTCGCGGTCTTCGTGCCCACCAACCACCTCTACCTGGGCGACGTGATCCTGGTCCCCCGGGAGGAGGTCATCCCGACCGGCCTCACCATCGAGGAGGGGATCCGGATCATCCTCTCGGCGGGGACCGCCGCCCCCCGCAAGATCCACGACTTCCGCATCCCCTAGGGAACTCGGGGGGGCCTCGGGCCCGGGGCGGGGCCCCTGCCGGGGCGGGTCCCGCCGGTTGAATAGGGTCCGGGGCACCCCGTCTAAGCAGGTGACGGAGGATCGCAGGCGATGATCGGGCTGGGCTGCTGGAGGGTGAGGAGGCGGCTCGGGGCGTACCGGGACCGGGAGCTCTCCCCGGGGCGGCAGGCCCGGGTGGAGGCGCACCTGGCCGTCTGCGCCGGATGCCAGGCCGAGCTTCGCGGTCTCGAGCGGCTCGCCCGGTGGCTCCCCGCCTCGGTCCCGGAGCCGCCCGAGGCGTTCTGGCAGGCCTTCTGGCCCGACGTCCGCGCCCGGCTTGAGCCGGCACCGGCTCCGGCGTGGTGGGAGCGGCTCCTCGGGTCGGTCCTCGGCCATCCCCGCCTGGCCCTCGGCTCGGCCGTGGGGGCGGCGGTCGCACTCTTAGCCCTCCTGACCCCCTGGACCGTCGAGCGGGTGCTCGCGCCGTCGCCCGAACTGGCCCCCGTCGCAGAGGCGATGACGGTCCAGTCGGTGGAGATGAGCCAGCCCGACTCGAGCGTCATGCTCTTCACGAACGATGACAAGGAGCTGACCGTCATCTGGGTCTTCGGGCTCGACCGGACGTAGGGATTGGAGAGGAGGGGGGACGCATGAAACGGACCTTCGCGCTGATCTTGGCTATCGCCCTGATCGTGGCGCTGGTGCCGCCGGCCATGGCCGGAGAGGTGGGCCGGGCGACCACCAAGGGGTTCCTCCTTGGGATCGGCTCGCTGCTCCTCTTCGACGCGCTCCTCAACCACGCGCGCGCCCCCCAGCCCGCCCCTGTCTACGCCCCGCCGCCGGCGTACGCCCCACCCCCGGTCGTCTACGCCCCGCCGCCGGTCGTCTACGCCCCACCGCCGGCGTACGCCCCGCCCCCGCCGCCGGTCCGCTGGGTCCCCGGCTACTGGGAGCAGCGGTGGGTGCCCCAGACCACGGTGCGGGATGTCTGGGTGCCCGGACACTACAACCGGTACGGCGAGTGGGTCGAGGGGCACCACGAGCGGCACGTCAGGGAGGGCGGCTACTACACCCAGGCGTGGGTCCCGGGTCAGTGGCAGCCCTACTGAGCTGAGCGCCGCGGAACTGACCACGGGCCTCGGGGGAGGGCATCCCCGGGGCCTTTTTCATCTCGGCTTGGCCCTGAGCCGGGCGAGGTCATCCTTGGCCTTGAGGGCCTCCTCGGTCCCCGGGAACTTGTCCACCAGGTACTGGAGGCGGGCCTCGGCCAGGGTCGGATTGCCCAGCTCGAGCTGGACCAGGGCCTCCTTGTAGAGCGCCGTCCTGACCTTGTCCCCCTGGGGGTAGCGGATCAGGACCTGCCGGAACTCCTGCGCCGCGCGCTCGTACTCCTCCCGCGCCCGGGCACTCTCGCCCTTC
>JACPHL010000038.1 GCA_016188625.1 Candidatus Rokuibacteriota bacterium
AGTGGGACATCTTCGAGATCGTGGAGGCCGTGCCTCCGAAGGGAGAGTCCTATGAGCTGATCCAGCCCACCCGGGCGGAGAACCCGTGCGCGTTGCCAGCCCTCTAACCCGCTGGGGGCTCCACCCTGACCGGATCCTCCCGGGGCGAGACCGGGAAGCCGGAGTCGGCTTTGCCAAGGTAAACCCTAGGCGGAGGCCGGGAGGGCGGAGCCCCCTTCCAGTTCTATGCCGCCGCTGACGCTCCCCATCCTGATCGAGCACCTCGCCAACGGCCTGGTGGTGGGGGCCTACTATGTGACGCTGGCCCTCGGCCTCTCCCTCATCTTCGGGCTCGGCGGCGTCATCAACCTGGCGCACGGCGCCTTTTACGCCCTTGGCGCCTACCTGGCCCTGGAGGCGCAACGCCTTCTGGGGTTCGGCGCCGCCCTGGCCATCTCCCCGTTCCTGGTGGCGCTTCTGGGCATGGGGATCGAGGCCGCCTTCCTCCGCCGGCTCTACCGGAGTGACCCCCTCCTCGGCCTCCTCTTCACCTTCGGGCTCGCCATGGTGGGGGAGCAGCTCATCCGGATCGCCTGGGGCGCCACCGGCTACCCCTTCGACATCCCGGGCGGGCTCCGGGGCTTCGTGACGCTGGGTGAGTTTATCTACTCCCGGTACCGGCTCTTCGTCATCGGCGTAACGGCCCTGGCCATCGCCGCCCTCTGGCTGGCCCTCGAGAAGACCCCCTACGGAATGGTCGTCCGCGCCGGGACCCGGGACCCCGAGATGGTTCGCGCCCTGGGGATCAGCCTGCGCCCTGTCCTCACCGCGGTCTTCGGGGCCGGGGTGGCCCTGGCCGGAATGGCCGGCGTCCTCTCCGCCCCCCTGGCGGGCGTCCACCCCGCCATGGGGACCGAGATCGGTACGGCCGCCTTCGTGGTCGTGGTGATCGGGGGGCTGGGGAGCTTCTGGGGACCGGTCCTGGCAGGGCTCTTGGTGGGGGAGATCAGGAGCCTCACCGTCCTCTTCTGGCCGCCCGCCGCCGAGGCCTCGATGTACGCCCTGATGGCGCTGGTCCTGCTCCTCCGGCCCCGGGGGCTCCTCGGCGAGCGCTGGGAGCAGTTCGAATGACCACCCTCTGGCGCCACCCGCTGGTCGGCCTGGCCGCCGCCCTGCTGGTCCTCCCCTACGCCATGCCGTGGTTCGGGACCACCATCTCGGTGGCCACCGAGATCGCCATCTTTGCGCTGGTAGGGGTCGGCTTCAACCTCCTGCTGGGCTACACGGGGCTCCCGTCCTTTGGCCACGGCGCCTACTTCGGTTTGGCGGCCTACGCGGCGGCCTTGACCCAGATCCATCTCGTGAAGGGTTTCACGGTGCCGCTACTGGCCGGGGTGGCAACGGCGACCGCCCTGGGGGCGGTCCTGGGCCTGCTGATCCTCCGCCGCCGGGGCGTGTACTTCGCGCTCCTGACCCTGGCCTTCACCCAGATGTTCTTCTACATCGTCTACCGCTGGACGGCCGTCACCGGCGGCGAGAGCGGGCTCGGCGGGATCGTCCGCCCACGCCTCCCGGGCCTCGATCTCACCAATCAGCTCACTTACTACTACCTCGTGGCCGCGGTGGTCTTCGCCGGGACGCTGGTGGCCTGGCGGATCGTCCACGCGCCGTTCGGGACCGTGCTGCAGGCCATCCGCGAGAACGAGCGGCGGGCGGCGTTCGTCAGCTACGATGTCCAGCGCTACAAGTGGGCCGCGTCTCCTGAAGCAATTCGTCTATGCCGAGCTGGTGCATGTGACGATGTCCGGGGAGATCATGGCGATGACGCTGGTGGGGGGGATGCGCCACTTCCTCGGGCCGGCGGTGGGCGCGGCCTTCTTCGTCCTTTTCCGGGAGGTGCTCACCAGCTACACCGAGAACTGGCTCCTCTACTTCGGCCTCCTCTTCATGGGCTTCGTGCTCTTCTCCCCCGACGGCATCCTCGGGATCCTCCGGCGGCTCCTCGCGCCCTTCCGCCCCGAGGTGGCCGAGCTGGCGGCGATGGCGGGCCGCGTGACGCCCAACCCGGGGCCGGACGAGCTCGGGTCGATCGGGGGAGAACCGCCGTCTCCGGGCGAGCTCTTGCTGGAGGCCCGCGGGGTCGTCAAGCGCTTCGGGGCCGTGGCAGCCGTGGACCGGGTCGACCTTCAGATCCGGGCTGGGGAACTGCGCGCCCTCATCGGCCCCAACGGCGCGGGGAAGACGACCCTGTTCAACCTGCTCTCCGGGCTCTTCCCGCCCGACGCGGGGGCCGTTGTCTTTCGCGGCCGCCCCATCACCGGCCTCACGGCCGACCGGATCGTGGCGCAGGGGGTGTCCCGTTCCTTCCAGATCCTGAGCATCTTCCAGGAGCTGACCGTCTTCGAGAACATCCGCCTGGCGGTCCAGGCCCGAAGCCCCAAGCGCTTCCACCTCTGGCGCCCCGCGGCGTAGGAGATCAATCGCGAGACCCAGGAGATCCTCCGCCGGGTGGGCCTGGAGGGGGTCGAGTCGGCCCCGGCCTCCAGCCTCTCCCACGGTGGCCAGCGCCTGCTGGAGATCGGGATCGCCCTGGCCACGCGCCCCACGGTCCTCCTCCTGGACGAGCCGCTGGCCGGGCTCTCCTCGGCCGAACGGGAACGGATCGCCGCCTTCATCAAGGCCCTCGCGAAGACGGTGACCGTCGTCCTCATCGAGCACGACATCGACCGGGTCCTGGCCCTGAGCGACCGGATCACGGTTCTCCACCTCGGCCGGGTCATCGCCGATGGGCCGCCGGCCGAGATCCAGGAACATCCCGACGTCCGGGCGGCCTACCTGGGGGCAGGCAGGGCCCGCGTGAGCCTGCCCCCGGCCCTCCCCCTGGCGCCCCGGAGGGCCGCGCCTCTTCTCCGGCTCGATCGGGTGGATACGTTCTATGGGAAGAGCCATATCCTCCACGCGGTCTCCCTCGAAGTGGGGCCCGGGGAGGTCGTGGCCCTGCTGGGCCGGAACGGGGCCGGGAAGACCGCCACACTCAACACCATCATGGGCCTCAGGTCGCCACGGCGCGGGAGCATCCGCTTCCGCGACCGAGAGATCGCCGGCGAGCCGCCAGAACGGATCGCGCGCCTGGGGATCGGCCTGGCCCCTCAGGGCCGCCGGGTCTTCCCCAACCTCACCGTGGCCGAGAACCTCCTGATCGGCCGGCTGGCCCGCGACCGACGATCGGCAGGCGATCGCCGGGACGAGGAGCTCGTCGGCCAGCGCTTCCCCTCGCTTCAGGCCCACTGGCGGTCGCGGGGGGAGACCCTCTCCGGCGGCGAGCTCCAGATGCTGGCCATCGCCCGGGCCCTGGTGGGGCGCGTCGAGCTCTTGCTGCTGGACGAGCCGTTCGAGGGGCTGGCCCCGGCGGTGGTGGAGGAGGTCTTCCGAACGGTGGCGAGCCTTCGCGGGGAGACGGCGATCCTCCTGGTGGAGCACAATCTCGACGTGGCCCTGGCCCTGTCGGACCGGGTCTACGTCCTCGACCGCGGAACGGTCACCCACACGGGCGCGGCTCGGGAACTGCTGGAGGACCTGGATCTCAGGGCGCGGGTGCTCCGGTTCTGACGGAAGGAATGGGGCCTTACGGGGAGGGGCGGATGAAGGGCGTGACGTTGCCCACGGAGACCGTCTTCGTCATGGAGATGTCCCCGATCAAGTTCGGCCTGGGGGCGACCGAGGAGATCGGGTACGACCTCACGCGGCTGGGGGCGCGGAGGGTCCTCATCATCACCGATCCCCAGGTGATGGCGCTGGGGCTGCCCGAGCGGGTGCGCACGCTCGTCGAGGAGCAGGGGGGCAAGGCCGAGATCTACGACGGGGTCGAGATCGAGCCCACCGACCGATCCGTCGAGGAGGCCGCTCGCTTCGCCGCGGGGAAGGAGTTCGATGGCCTGGTGGCGGTCGGAGGAGGGAGCACCATCGACACCGCCAAGGCGGTGAGCTTGTTCACCTGCCACCCTGCGCCCGTCCTCGGCTATGTCAACCGCCCAGTGGGAAAGGGGCGACCGGTGCCGGGCCCCTTGAAGCCGCTGGTCGCCGTCCCCACCACCGCCGGCACCGGCAGCGAGACGACCCCCGTCGCAGTAGTCCACGTCCTGGATCGGAGGATCAAGGCCGGAATCTCCCACCGGCTGCTCCGCCCGTCGCTCGGGATCGTGGACCCGCTGAATACGCTCACTGCCCCACCCGAAGTCACCGCAGCCTGCGGGGCGGACATCCTGACCCATGCCCTCGAGTCCTACACGAGCCGGCCGTTTGATGCCCGTCCGAAGCACCACCCAGCCGAGCGGCCGGCCTACATCGGGGCAAACCCCGCCAGTGATGTCTGGTGCGAACGGGCCATCGAGTACGTGGGGCGCTACCTTCGTCGGGGGGTGCTCAACGGACAGGATCTAGAGGCCCGGACCTATCTGGCTCTGGCGGCGACCTACGCTGGGATCGGCTTCGGCAATGCCGGGGTCCACATCCCCCATGCCATCGCCTACCCCGTGGCGGGCATGGTACGAACCTACATCCCCGCGGGCTACCGGACGTCCAGGCCGCTGGTCCCCCATGGCGTGTCCGTCATCGTCTCAGCTCCCTCAGCCTTCCGCTTCACCTACCCGGCCTCGCCCGAGCGGCACGTGCGGGCGGCTCAGCTGCTCGGCCATCCTGAAGGCGGGGAAGAGGCGCTCCCCCGCGCGCTCCTCGCCCTGATGCGGGACATCGGAATCCCCAACGGCCTGGAGGCCCTCGGATATACCCGAGCGGACATCCCTTCCCTGGTCGAGGGCACCCTGATGCAGGAGCGGCTCCTCGCGGGCTCTCCGCGGCCGGTGGGAGCCGCCGAGCTCGAGCGGATCCTCGAGGGCGCGATGCGCTACTGGTAAATGGGTGCGATGAAGGTTACTGCCCTCGAGGCCCGCACCTGCGTGGTGCCCCTGGAGAAAGGCGTCGCCTTCGCGACACGGGCCGTTCGGGAACGCCACTTCACGCTGGTCCGCGTCCGCACCGACGAGTACTTCCCGGACTTCAGCATCATCAGCCTGAGCAGGCTGTTCAGTACCCGGCTGGAGGTACGGGCCGGAGGGCTTGCTCTCCCCCAAGGGCCGGGCCTGGGAGTGCAACTGGACGAGGCCGCGGTCAGGACCTACGCGGTGGACGGATGGGGGTAGCGAGGCCCGGCGGCGGCCTGCGTGGGTCCGCCGGGGTGGGGGAAGCGGAGGAGCTCAGTCGGGGAGGGGGAGGCGGAGGAGGGCCTGGGGATCGACGCGGGCGCCGGCGAGGCGGACGCCGAAGGGGAGGTGCGGCCCCGTGGCCCGGCCCGTGGCCCCGACGCGGCCGATCCGCTGCCCGCGGCTCACCTGCTCCCCCTCGGCCACCTCGACCGCCTCCAGGTGGAAGTAGAGGGTGAACAGCCCGAGGCCGTGGTCGAGGACCACGAGCCGGCCCGGGAAGAACTGCTCGTCCACCAGCGCGACCACCCCTGTATTCGCCGCCACCACCGGCGTCCCGGCCGGCGCCGCCCAGTCGAAGCCCGCGTGGGGGCTCCGGGGCTGGCCGTTGATGATCCGCCGAAGGCCGAAGCCGCCCGTCTCCCGCCCCTCCACCGGCCTCACGAAGGCGCCCTGCCAGAACCGGCCAGGCGTCCGCCCCTCGAGCACCCCGCGGAGGCGCGCGGCCTCGGCCTCGACCCGGGCGAGGGTCTGGGGATCGAGGTCCACCTGGTCGCGCGGCAGGGTGAGCTGCTGGGTCGGGAACTCGCGGGACCTCACCGGGAGCCGCCCCGAGAGCTGGCGCGAGGGGCCGACCCCGTCCCTGACGATCAGCCGCCAGGGCAGCGCCCGCGTTGCGAGCTCCAGGTCGGCGCCAACGAGCGCCGCCGCGCCGTCAGGGGTGGGGAAGAAGGCGAGGGGGGTCGAGCCCAGGGAGCCGCGAACACCCTCCGGACCGACCCCGCGGACGGTGAGGAGGAGGATCCCTCCCGGCTCTACCGTTTCCGGCTGCCAGCGGATCCCGCCAGGCCCCTCCTCGGCGAGGGCGGCCGCGCTCAGCCCGAGGAACCAGGCCAGCCCCAGGAGCCGGCCGAGGGCGCGCCTCAATTCCTCCCTCCCGCCTCGGGGGGCGGCTGCTCGCGGAGGAAGCGCTCGATCTCGGCCATCAGCTCGGAGGCATCCGACAGCTCGCCCGGCGACTCGAGGGGCGCCTCCTCGAGGGCCTCCCGGTCCTTGGCCTCGAGCTGCTTGACGTAGTTCGCCACCTTCCGGTTCTGGGCGAGCACGGTGTTGAGCTGGGCGTCGAACTGGACCCCCGCCTCCTCGAGCTCGTGGAGGTCGAGCTCCGCGTCGAGCAGGCGGAGGAGGCGCCGGAGCAGGGCCAGGGTCGCCCTGGGGTTCTCGACGGCCGAGATGTAGTGGGGGACGTTGGCCCAGAGGCTCGCCGTGTCGAGCCCCTCCTGGCGGCAGATCGAGCCCAGCACCCCGACGATCCCCGTGGGCCCCTCGTAGCGGGTGGGGCGGATCCCGAGGAGCGCGGCCAGCTCGGGGTCGGTGGCGAAGCCGGTCAGCCGCACCGGCCGCGTGTGGGGGACCTCGGCCAGGAGGGCGCCGAGGGTGAGGACGAGGCTGACGCCGCACCGGCGGGCCAGCTCCACGACGGCCCGGCAGTAGCCCCGCCACCGGAGGTGGGGCTCGGTCCCGAGCCCGATGATCACGTCGCGGGCGAGCCCGGGGGTGTCGCAGAGGAAGAACTCGGTGGACGGCCAGACGATCTCCCGCTCCGTCGTCCCCGGCTTGAGGCGGACCGTGGGCCGGGAGAGGCCGAAGTTCACGAACTCCTCGGGGTCGATCAGCGCGAAGCGCCGGCCGCCCCAGGCCCGGCAGAGGAAGCGGGCGGCGGCGGTCGCGGCCTCGGCGGCGTCGTTCCAGCCGGCGAAGGCCAGCAGGAGGATCGGCCGCCGGAGGCCGACCGGGCGCTCCTCGAAGGTCAGGGGGTCGGTCGCCATCAGCCGGTCTCCGTCGGGTTGGCCGGATCGCGCTCCCACTCGTACCAGGAGCCCGCGAAGTTGGCGGCCTTCGGATAGCCGGCCAGGCGGAGCGCCAGGAGCCCGACCGAGGCCGACACGCCGGCATTGCAGTAGGTGATGATCTGATGCTCCCGCCTCACCCCCGCCGCTTTGTAGAGCCGCCGGATCTCGGCCCCGGACTTCCAGGTCTTGTGCGGCCCCTCGAGGGCGGCGGCGATCGGGACGTTGACCGCGCCCGGGATCCGCCCCTTCCGCTCCCCGCGGCTGAGCTCCCCCCGGAACTCCTTGGGGCTCCGGCAATCGACGAGGCAGACCGCGGGGTCGCCGAGCGCGGCGCGGACCTCGCGGCTCCCGACCCGCCACTCCGGCCGGATGTGGGGGGTGAAGGTGGAGATCGGGTGCTTCGGGACCTCGGCGGTGACGGGGCGCTCCTCGGCGACCCACTTGGTCCACCCCCCGTTCAGGACCCGGACCGCGTCGTGGCCGTAGTAGTTGAGGACCCACCAGAGGCGCGGGGCGATGTGGGCGCTGTCGTCGTAGACGACGACGAGGTGCTCGTCGCCGATCCCGAGCCCCTCCATCAGCGTCTTGAGCTGCTCGGGGGTCGCCACCGCCATCGGCACAGGCGCGCCGCCGTCCACGATCTCCTCGAGCCAGTCCACGAAGACCGCGCCGGGGACGTGGGCCTCCCGGTAGGCCTCGCGGTTCGCGGCGTACCAGGGCTTCGGGGCATCGGGCGGGCGGATGGTCCCGCGGATGTCCACGATTCGGATCGCGGGATCCGTGAGGCGATCGGCCAGCCAGTCGGTCTCGACCAGGATGGTCTCGCGCGGATCGCTCATGGTTTCGACTCCTCCGGGAGCGGCCCGGTCACCATCAATTATACGTGCCCCCGCGGGCCGAAGTAAATCCGGCTCCACCCCGGACCCGCGGGCCTAAGAGCCCGTCCGAGTAAGGCCGACGCTCCCCGCCCTCGGCGCGCGGATGGGGGGTCCGCTCCGAGCGCGGGCTTGGCCCGCGCAACCTTGGGGGGAGGCTCGGAAGGGGGGCGGAGCCCCCCTCCGAGTTTTAGCCGAGGGGGAGATCGCGCGAGAAGATCGTGAAGTGGGAGCGGCGGGTCTCGGCGAGGGCCTCCTCGAGCTGCCGCTTGCCGCGCTGGGCCTGCGGGATGACGGCCTCGAAGAACCTCGTGTAGAAGTGGTCGGGCTCGACGACCACCCGGGCCCGGAGCCGGAGCCCGGGGCGGTCGATCTTCCGGCTGTACCGCATGGCGAAGCTCGCCTTCGGGGCCAGGCGCGTGTCGTAGAGCTCGCGGGAGAGGTCGAGGGTCGCCTCCCGGCCGATCACCGCCTCCTCGAGGCTCTCCGGGACCGGCTGCCCCTCGGCGTCCACCAGCTCCATCCGGACGAAGACCTTGGGGGTGAGGTAGGTGGGGAAGGAGTGGCCCGCGCCCGTGTTGGTCACCGTCAGGACCGCCCGGACGGTCTCGCCGGGGCGGTAGCGGGGCCTGTCGGTCTTGAGGTCGATCGTGACCGCCCGCTTCACCATCTCCGGGTCGTGGATCCCCCGCCAGAGGTGGCGGCGGTCCGGCATGTGGCAGTCCTGGCACTGGACCCCCTCGCGCGCATAGGGGCTCGCCCGCCACTCCTCGTAGGTGTTCTCCAGGAGCTTGCCGTTGAGCGCATAGCCGTCGGGCGGGAACTGGTGGCACTCCTTGCAGAACTCCGAGCGGAGGAAGGCCGGGGTCCGGGTCGCCCCGTGGTGGGGGAGCTGCTCGCGCGGCGCCGCGCCCTCGAGGCTCCCGTCCCGCTTCGGGGGCCCGAACCGCTGCCACTCCCGGACGTGGCAGGCCGCGCAGACGAGCCCCTGCGCCTTTAGGGCGCGGTCGAAGGCGCGGTTCGCCCTGAAGGCCGTCCGGCCGGCGGCGGTCCGCTCGACCCTCGGGAGCTGCTCGGTGAGCGGGGCGTGGCAGCTCTGGCAGTGGATCGCGGTCGCGGGGTCGGTGCGGTACATGTCCACGAGCTGACCCATGACCCCGGGGCCCATCGCCTTGGCGTGGAGGCTCGTCTTCCACTCCTCGAGCTGGGCAGGATGGCAGGCGCCGCAGCTCGCCGGGTCGAGGGAGGCCTCGAGCGGATTCCACCCGGCCGGGGGCTTCCCCTGGAGCGGGATCGGCCGCTGCCAGTGGCGCTCGAGGAACGCCGCGACGGCCGCCTCGGGCCCGGCCGGTTCCGCGGGGCGTGCCGGGGCGGCCGCCACGGTCCGGCCCAGGAGGCCCGCGAAGAGCTGGCGGGCGGGCGACGAGTCCCACTCCCGGGGGCCGACGACCCGGGCGAGCATGCGCCCCTCGCGGTCGAGGATCACCGTGGTGGGGATGAAGCGGACCCCGTAGCGGTCGCTCACCTCGGCGTCGGGGTCGAGCGCGACGCGGAAGGTCAGGCCGTGCTCCCGCATGAAGGCCGCCACCGGCTCCCGGCGCTCCTGGAAGTTCACCGCGAGGAGCACGAGCCCCTGGTCCCCGAACTCCCGGTGGAGGCGCTCCATGGACGGCATCTCGTCCCGGCAGGCCGGACACCAGGTGGCCCAGAAGTTCAGGAAGACGATCCGGCCGCGGAGGTCGCGGAGGCTGACCGCGCGCCCCGCGAGATCCTCGAGGGTGAACTCCGGGACCGGGCGTGGCGGGTCCAGGCGCCGGAGCTGGAAGGCTTTGAAAAGGTCCTCGGCGCCGGTGCCGGCGGCCACGAGGGTGAGGAGGAGCCCGACCAGGAGCCCGGGGCGCCAGCGCATACTATTGAAGTCCGCGGGCCGGCCCCACTATTCCCGGCCGGGGGGCTTCAGCGGACCGCGACCCCGTGGGGCCTCCGCCCCACCGGGAGCCGCACGCGGACCGTCCCCGTCGCCGCCTCGACGATCACCACCTCATCCTGCCCCTCGCTCACCACGTAGGCCAGCCGGCCGTCGGGGCTGAAGGCGATGTGGTGGGGGAACTGCCCGACCTGGATCGTCCGGATCCGGCGGCGGGCGGCGACGTCGAAGACCGTCACCTCGCCGCCGCCGTGGTTCGAGACCCAGGCCTGGCGCCCGTCCGGGGTGATGGCGATGTGGTGCGGGGTCTCCCCGGCCTCGACCTCGCCGATCACCTGGCGCCCGGGGGCGTCGAGGACGAGGACGCGGCGCGACTTCCAGAGGGTCACCCAGAGCTGGCGGCCGTCCGGGGTGAAGGCCAGGTCGTGGGGGGTCCCCGCGACGGCCACCCGGTCGACGCGCTCGGGATCCTCGAGATTCATCACGAGGAGATGGCGGGCGCCCAGGGTCGTCAGCCAGGCCTCCGGCCGGGTCGGGGCGACCGCGACGTTGTGGGGCGGCGACGGCAGGCTCACGTGCCGGACGAGGTCGAGCGTGGCGGCGTCGAAGAGCGCGAGCCCGGAGCCGGCCTCGTAGGCGACCAGGGCGCGGCGCCCGTCGGGGGTCAGGGCGAGGCCGTGGGGGCCCTGGCCGGGGGTGGCGAGGGAGCGCACCTCCCGCGAGGCGAGGTCCACGACCCAGACCCGCGTGGCCGAGGAGTCGGTGATCCACGCCTGCCGGCCGTCGGGGCTCACCGCCAGGTTGTGCGGGCGCCCGCCGAGGCGGATCGCCTCGACCTTCCCATCCGGCTCGACGACGGCCAGCTCGCCCGCGCCCTCGACGGTGACGACGACGCGCGGCCCGGCCGCCCAGCCCGGGCTGACCGATGACGCGGCGAGCCCCGCCACGAGCGCGATGAGCAGGATGACCATGGTCGTATTCTATCAGACGCGGCCGCCGCCCGAGGGATTCGACGCCGACTGAGCTGGCTCAGTGACCGTGGGGGGCGTCGCCGCGCGCCCCCTCCAGGGCCTCGAGCCCTTCCCTGACCACCACCGGGAGCATCGCCAGCGCGGCCACCGGGTCCGCCCACCACCACCCGAGCCAGGCGTTCAGGCCCAGGCCGAGGACGAGGGCGAGGGAGAGGTAGGCGCAGACCGCGGTCTCGGCCGAGTCCGCCACGAGCGCCTGGCTCCCCAGGGCCTGTCCCGCCCGGCGCTTGGCCAGGGCCAGCGCGGGCATCACGATCAGGGAGAGCAGCGCGAGGGCGAGACCGACCGGGCTCGCCTCGGGTCGTTCCTGTCCGTAGAGCTTGGTCCCGGCCTCGTAGAGGATGTAGCCGCCGAGGAGGAAGAAGGTCGCCCCGATGGCGCCCAGGGCCCGGCGCTCCGCGACCTCGCTGGCCCGCCCGGCACCGGTCCCCAGCTCGACCCGGAGGCGCCAGTAGAGCACTCCTCCGGCGGCGACCTCGATGACACTGTCGAGGCCGAAGCCGACCAGGGCGATGGAGCCGGCGACGAGCCCGGCCCCGATCGCGACGACCGCCTCGAGGCTGTTCCAGCCGATGGTGAAGACCTCGAGGAGGAGCCCCCGCCGGAGCAGCCGTTCCCGCTCGGGCTGAGCCCCGCGAGCGCCCGGGTCGCTCACGCCCGGCGTCGGCCCGTCGAGGCAGCCTCGATGTGGGGGCAGACGGTCGCGCGGCCGGGCGGCCTGGCCTCCCACTCCGCCAGGAGAGCCCGGAGGCGCCGGCGGAGCGCGTGGAGGTCGGCGACCTTCCGGTCGAGGAGGGCGATCTTCCGCTCGAGGAGGTCCCGGACGTGGACGCACGGGACGACGCCCCGCCGTCGGAGCCCGATGATCTCCCGGATCTCCTCCAGGGTGAGCCCGAGGGCCTGGGCCTTCTTGATGAACCCGAGCCGCTCCACCGCCTCGGGAGGGTAGAGCCGGTAGCGCCCCTCGCTCCGGGGGGGCGGATCGAGCAGCCCGAGCCCCTCGTAGTAGCGGACGGTCCTGGGGTTGACCCCGGCCTGCCGCGCCACCTCCCCGATGAAGAGCCCTGCCCGCGCCATCAGGCTGGATTATACGCGACGAGGCCGAGGGGCACCCTACTCGTTCTCGAAGTCGAAGGTGAGGGTGAGCGGCGTCTCGGGGCGGGCGATGACGACCGTCACGGTGTAGCGGCCCTTCTCGGGCAGGCCGATGTTTGCCCCGTAGCTCCCCGGCATGGGCATGAGCTTCACCGTCCTGGTCACCCCACCCTTCAGGGCGGTCAAGGTAACCTGCAGGCCCTGGACTACTCCGTCCGTTTTCGCGTCGGTATCAGGCCCCCCATCCCCTGCATGCCGCCCATGCCTGGCATCATCCGCTGCATCGCCTCGGGCGACAGGGGCGGGGCGGAGAGGAGGGTCACCTCCAGGCCGCCGGCTTGCTTCGTCCCGTGCTCGGTGGGTTCACGCCCAGCCGGAGGCGGCGCCTTCCGCTCAGGCGCCATTCCCCCCATGCCGCCCATCTGCGCCATCATCTGAGCGCACATCTGCATCATCTCACCCGTGGGCTGCGGCATCACCGGGCCTCTCGTCCCCTGAGCGGCGCCAGCGCCGGCCGCCCCCAGGACCAGGAGCCCGGCGAGCCCCGCGGCAAGCTTCCCCTTCATGGTCTTCCTCCTCCACCCTTGCTCCATCTGACTCCACGCACTGAACAAAACTCGCCCTTGTGGCATCGGGTGAAAGCACCACATTGGGAAGTGGGGAACCGGTCGGTTTTTCCATCACCTTCAAGCGTTGATTAGC